>JBEVJQ010000190.1:0-9660 GCA_040510055.1 Burkholderiaceae bacterium
AGCGGCCGCACGTCGTCAAGGTCGAAGCCTGACGTAGCGACCCGTCATGCGCCCGTGACCTGAAAGGCGACCCGTCATGCGAACCTGACCTGACGAGCAGCCCGGATGCGTTATGACCTGACAAGCCTCGCGATCTTCGTTGCCGTCGCGGACGCGGCCAACCTGACGCGTGCCGCCGCGCAACAGCACCTTGCCGTCTCGGCGATCAGCAAGCGGATCACCGAACTCGAGGAACTGGCTGGCACCACGCTGCTGCAGCGCCACGCCCGCGGCGTCACGCTTACGCCCGCCGGCCAGTCGCTGCTCCATTACGCCCGCCAGATGCTGCAGCTCGTCGAACGGATGCACGGCGAACTCAGCGAGTACGCCGGCGGTCTGAAGGGGGTGATTCGGGTCCAAGCCAGCACTTCGGCGCTGGTACAGTTCCTGCCAGCCGAACTGCAGTCGTTCCTCGGCCGCTACCCGATGATCCGGCTGCAGATCGAGGAGCGCACCGGTGCGGCCATCGTCCGCGCCGTGGTCGAGGGCAACGCCGACCTGGGCATCCTCGGCAACCATACGCCGCTGCGGGGACTGGTATCGCTGCCGTATCACATTGACCGCCTCGCGCTGGCGGTCCCGCGTTCACATCCGCTGGCGCGCCGCAAGACGGTGCGCTTCGCCGAAACCCTCGAGTTCGATTTCGTCGGCCCGCACGCGGAGAGTTCGCTGTGGGCGCTGATGACCGAAGCAGCGCAAGGCGCCGACCGGACGATCGAACCGCGGATCCAGGTCAGCAGCTTCGAATGCATGTGCCTGCTGGTCGAGTCCGGGCTGGGCATTGCGCTGCTGCCCGAGCGCGTCATCGCGCGCCACGTCGAACTGCGTCAGGTCAGCATGGTCCGACTCGGCGATCCGTGGGCGCAACGACAGATCGTCATCGTCGTCAGGGATCTCGACAGCATGGCGTCGACCACGCGTGCACTGATCGAACACCTGCGGCAGCCCATTTCGCCGGCGTGATCCGCGCGAGCGTGTCGCTCCGCGCGGGCGTGTTGGCTCCGCGCCCGCGTCCTGGCTGCGCCCGCGTACCGACGCGGCGAACGCCGCTCGTCGCTCGTCGCCGCGCCGTCAGGACCGCCTCGGGGCCAGGACCTGATCGATCACCCTGCCGTCGCCCTCCTCGAAGCGGATCCGAACCGGCAGCATGAACTGGTCGGGACCGAGCCAGATGTCGATCCGGTCGTCGGCATGGCGTTCGTTGCGGATCTCGTACTTGACCGTCCGAAAGTGCTCGCCGCGAACGCGCAGCACGGTCTCGCCACCGCATTTGATCGAGGCCATCTCGATCCGTTTCATCGAAGCGAGCGGCAGCGACAGGTGGTAGCCGGCCTTCGTCGCCCGCCGGTCGGCGCGGGCGATCAGCCCCAGTTGATAGCCCAGTGACAACCGGTCCTGCGTCCCGACCGGCAGCGCTACTTCGGGGGGGTCGCCGTTGCCGATCATCCGGCCGCGGCTGCGGTCGAAGCGCAACGTCCGTTCCGGACGGCGGCCACGCTTCTCGACGTAGCGCTCGGGCACCAGTCCGTCAGGGCCGACAACGCCCTCGCTCGTCTGCGTCAGCTGTCCCGAGTAGACCAGCGCCACCACGCCCGTGGCCTGCGCCGCCGTGTCGATGCGGTAGACGCCATCGCCGTGATCGAGCCGATAGCTGACCTCGGCGAGGCGCGCGCCCTCGTGGTAGTCGCCTATCGAGACATCGAACCGGCGCGTCTCCGGTGGGGGTAACGGGGGCAATGCAGGCCTCGACGGCAGCGACGCCGCGGTCGCCAGCGCCGGTGGTTCGACGGCCCAGGCCGGCGCCGTCATCCCGGCCAGGGCAGCGATCAGCGTGCGCCGACGCACCCTCCCGGGCCCGGCCTTCCTGCTGGCCGGCGTTTCGCCGACAGTGACTGGGTAGCTCGTCATCGGACAGGCCGATGCTGCGCCGCCACAGTCCGGCGCCGAGCCCTGCCACGCCGCAGTCGCTTGGATCGTTTCAGGAAAACCGGCAACAGAGGACGATTTGTGCTCCGAGACTCGCACCGGATCGCGCCGGTGCCTATACTATGGCACGCCGTAGGGGCGATCGGTTCGTGACTCGACGGGTCGCGCCACCGCCCCGGACCGCTGATTCGTCGAGATCGATACGCGTTGAAGCTCAGGTTCCACAGCATCTGGAAAGTCATCCCGGTCCCGGTGATCTCCGTCGCACAGATGCCGGGACGGCTCGTCGGTCTGTGTCTCGGGCCCATGGTCCTCGTGCGCGACGACTATGCCAATGACTGGCCCACGATCGTCCACGAACTGACGCATTGCAAGCAGTTCTGGCGTGGCCTGGGCCTGGTTCACCTCGTACGGTACTACGCCAGCCGCTCTTATCGGTTGCGCGCCGAGGTCGAGGCGTTCCGTGCCGAATTGGCGATCTGCTCGGCGTCGGAGCGCCCGCAGCGCCTCAAGGATTCGGCCCGAGCCCTGGCGACCAGCTATTCGCTCGGACTCGATACCGAGGCTTGCCGGCTGTTGCTCGGCAGTCGCCATGCATTTGCCCACGGCAGCTGGACCCGGACCACGTCGAACCTGTTCGCCAAGTCGGTCCCGTCGGCCCTGCCGGCCCGTTCGGGATACAGCCGTCGGACCTGGGAGCGTCGCCGCCGCGTACGCGGCTAGCAGTCGCCGCTTCGCGGAATATCTGCGCGGCGCGGTCTTCGCTGGTCTCCGGTTGTCGCATCCGTGGTGAATCGGGTACGGCCCCGTACCCTTGACGCGCCCGTGACGAGGCGGGTATCCGCCTGGTGCTTTTGTCGTGTCTTGTCGCGAAATCGGCATCCAGCCCGAGCGATGTGTCGCATTCGTGGTGAAGCCGGCATCCGGCCGGGGCGATGCCGCGTCCGTGGCGAAGCGGTTACCCCGCCCGGGCAGATGCCGCGTCCGTGGTGAAGCGGGTGCCCGGCCCAACTCGATCGCGACACTAGAGCCGGATCGGCCGGTTCGACAGTTCGTCGCGGTCGTCGCCCGCGGCCGGCATGACATCGGCCAGTGCCTCGTCGATCAGACCGATCGCCTCGATCACGCCGTTGACCGGCCGGCCATCGCGGCACGCCCGCGCGATCCGTTCGATCGCGCCGGTCCAGACCCCTTCCGGCACGAGGCGGGAGACACCGCGATCGGCGACGATCTCCACGCCGTGCAGTGGCCACTGCAGGAAGATCAGCACGCCGCTGTTCTCCTCGGTGTCCCAGACGCCGTGGCGGGCGAATGCGGCGAGCGCATGCTCGCGGGCCGCGGCCGTCCGCATCGCATCGTCGACGGTCAGATCCTGCTCGAGCGCGAACCGGATCTCGCCGCGATGACGCGACTCGCCGGCAGCGATCGCGTCCTCGATCCGCCGAAAGGCCTGGTCGTCGAACAGCCGCGCGACCCGTCGCCCCTCGACCAATCGGTTCTGCAGGACGCGGACCAACGCCGGCCAGAATCCCATCCGGCGCCCGGTGCGCTCGGCCGAGACCGAGCGCGACGCGGCCACGGATCGATCGTCGATGGGAGGTTGCGCTGGCGGCGAGCGCTGGTCACCAGTCACCCGAGGCCCCCCCGCCGCCGAAGCTGCCGCCGCCGCCGCTCCAGCCACCACCTCCGCCAAAGCCGCCGCCACCGCCACCGCCGAAGCCGCCGCCACCCCACGGACCGGGAATGAAGACCGGCCCGTCGCGGTAGGTTCGCCGGCCGACCCGCCGCATCGGACCGCCCCGCGTCCCGCCGCCGGTCGTGCCGCCGCCGATCAGCAGCACCAGCACGAAAATACCGGCGGCGATAGCCAGCGCCAGCAGCAGCGAACCGACAGCGGAGTAGCCCATGACCGCGGCTCCGATCCCGGCACCGGCGGCACCGAGGAATCGTCCGACGATCCGCGACAGGATCGTGCCGCCGACGAAGGCGAACAGCAGCACCGGCAGCAGCGTTCCCAGGCCGCCGCCGTCGTCGCCGCGTTGGGCATCGTGCCAGGGCGGCGGCAACGATTCACCGTCGATGCGCGCCGTGATGTCGCTGATCCCGGCCTTCAGGCCCCCGAAGTAGTCCTGGTTGCGAAAGCGCGGCGCGATCGATTCGGCGATGATCCGCCTCGCCACGACATCGGGGATCGCACCTTCGAGCCCGTATCCGACCTCGATCCGCACGCGCCGGTCATTCTTCGCCACGACCAGCAGCAGGCCATCGTCGACCGCCTTGCCGTCGACCTTGCCGCGGCCGACCTTCCAGGCTTCGGCTGCGCGCAGGCTGTACTGCTCGATCGCCTCCGGTGCGGTCGTCGGCACCATCAGCACCGCGACCTGCGCACCCTTCCGCGCCTCGAGCTGCGCCAGCGCCGACTCCAGTTCGGCCACCTGCGCCGGGTCCAGCGTCGCGGTCGTGTCGGTGACGCGCGCCTGCAGCGACGGAATCGGCTGCAGTTGTTGGGCCAGTGCCGACGGCGGACCGCAGACGCCCAGCAGCACGACGACTGCCAGTCGCCACGCAAGCATCGCGGCGGCACCAATGAGGCGGGCCATCATCGCCGCCAGTGGTTCGCGGCCGCCCTCAGGGCGCGGGGCTCACTTCGCCGGCGCCGGCTGCCCGCCGCCAGGTGGCGGTTGTGCCGGTGACTGCTGCTGCGGCGCCGCCGATCCCGATGGCCGAGCCGGCGTTGTCTGGCCCGGCTGCTGGGCGGCCGGCCGCCCGAAGTCGACTGTCGGCGGCCGTTTGATCGCGTCCTCGTTCTCGACGGCGAACTGCGGCTTGGGCTCGTAGCCAAAGACCATCGCCGTCAGGTTGACGGGGAACTGCCGGACCAGCACGTTGTAGCCGTTGACCGAATCGATGAAGCGCTTGCGGGCCACGGAGATCCGGTTCTCGGTCCCTTCGAGTTGCGCCTGCAAGTCGCGAAAGCCCTGGTCGGCCTTGAGGTTCGGATAGTTCTCGGCTACGACCAGCAACCGTGAAAGCGCGCTCGTCACCCCAGCCTGTTCGGTCTCGAACCGCTTCAGCGACCCGGGATCGGTCGGATCGACCTTGGTCTGGCCGACCCGCGAGCGCGCTTCCGTCACTTGCGTCAGAACCTCCCGCTCATGGTCGGCGTAGCCCCTGACAGTGCGTACCAGATTGTCGATCAGGTCGGCGCGACGCTGGTACTGGTTCAGCACTTCGGCCCAGGCCTGGCCGGTCGACTCGTCGGCACGCTGGATGTCGTTGTAGCCGCAGCCGGTAGCGCCGGCGACAGCGATGGCGATACCGAGCAGGAGCACCAGGCGACGGCCGATCGTACCGAACATGCCGGCCGCGGTGGCCGACAGACCGGACCGGGCGATCGTCGCGGAAGCGATCGATGCGGCCGGATCGGGCACCGAAGTCCGAGGCGTCGATGGAACAGTCGCCGGAAATCCAGCACGCATATGAGATTCTCCCGAGATGGACGCGCCGACACCGGCCAATTCGGGCGCCGCTCGAAAGATTCTATCGGCGGTCGTCGTCGCTGCGGTCTGGTTGGCCGTCCGGGGCGTCGGACATACGGCAGGAGACGGGCCCGATCCATTCGCGCTCTACAGCTCGGGTCGGATCGCCGAAGCACAACGTGGCTACCTCGCGCTGGCCGCGCGCGGCGATCCGATCGCGGCCTACAACGCTGCCGTCATCCGACTTCGCGACGAAGTCGACTTTCCGGCCGAGGAGGAGGCGTTGGCCCGACTGCGCGATAGCGCCGAGCGCGGCTTTGCGCCGGCACAGTTGATGCTGGCGACGCTGCTCGAACGCGGCGACCGCCTGCCGGCCTCGCAGCCGGAGGCACTGGTCTGGTTCGAACGCGCGGCGGCGCAGGGCGACGTCGATGCCCAGGTCGGCGCTGCCACCCAGTACTTTCTCGGCCGCGGCGCAACGCGCGATCCGGTCAAGGCGAGACGTTGGTACGAGGCCGCCGCCCGGGGCGGCGATGTCGGTGCCCAGTACATCCTCGGCTCGATGCTCGAGAACGGTGACGGCGGCGAAGTCGACCTGTCACAGGCACAGCAGTGGTACGCCCAGGCCGCGCGCACTGGCGACCCGGCTGCGCGGATCAAGGCGCGCGAGTTGGCCGAGCGCATGGCTCGGGACGCGGCGGAGGAACGATAGGCGGCCGCCGCGGCTCCGACGATCGTCGGGCTCGAGCCGTGCTCAGGCCGGCTCGACCGTATTGACCCCGAGGCCCGCCGCGCGAAGCTCGGTCAGCAGCCCATCGACGCGACCGAAGCCGCCTTCGGGCGCACCGAATTCGTCGAATGCCACGTCGTCGCGGCGCGCGGGGCGATCGGCGAGCATCCGCTGCAGTTGCGCGCGGCGACGGCGCGTGGCCGCCCCCATCTTGAAGTCGCTGAACATGCCCACGTTATCGCTCCCGTGATCGGTTGATCTGTCACTGGAGCGACCATAGCAAGGGGTTGATGACGCGAGTGTGACGTAGTTCCGTTCGTGGCGCACCCGGTGAGGCTAGGCCGACGACCGGCGTCGCACCGATGACAGAAGTACGACGAATCCCCCGCCGCCCTCGGGGCGGCGGATTCGGATCTGCGCCTACCGGCCTACGGGAGACGTTGGACGACGGCGCGCGGCGAACTCGCGCCGGAACGCCGACAGCTTGGGAGCGATCACGGCGCGGCAATAGCCCTGGGCCGGGTGCTGCTCGTAGTAGCGTCGGTGATCGGCCTCGGCCGGGTAGAACGCATCGAGCGGGACGACTTCGGTGACGAGCGGATCGTCGAATCCATCGCTCGCCACGAGCGCGGCGATCACCTGGCGCGCGGTGTCGCGCTGAGACTCGTTGGCCGTGAGGATGATCGACCGATACTGGCTGCCGACGTCATGACCCTGGCGGTCCGGCGTCGTCGGGTCATGGATGGCGAAGAAGATGGCAAGCAGGTCCGCGAGTGGCAGCCGATCGGAGTCGAACACCAGACGGACAACCTCGGCGTGCCCCGTTCGGCCGCTGCAGACCGAGTCGTAGTCCGGGTTGGCGACCGACCCACCGGCGTAGCCGGACTCGACCTCGACAACACCATCGACTTCGAGGAACACTGCCTCGAGGCACCAGAAGCAGCCACCACCGACTACGATCGACTCGCATTTCATCGCGGTGCCTCCTTTGCCTTGACCGACGCGATACGCCGCGCCATGCTCGACCGCTCGGCGCTCGACCGGACGCCCGTTCGCACCCGCCGATCGAGCGCTTCGCGGGCCAGGGCCTTGGCCAAACGCAACTCGCGATCGTAGGGATCGCGCTTCATGCCCGAGCGGTCGATCAGCGCCATCATCGCAGCGAAGGTCGACGGCATCGGCCCATCGTAGTCCGTTCCGGGACCGACGAGGCCGGCTCCTCGCAACAGTCGCCAGGCTCCGCGCAGTTCCTCGGGTGCGAGCGGATCGTCATCGAGCACGAGCGGCCGCCCTGCTCCCGGCAGGTCATCGAACGCACCCTTGGCTTGCGCCTGCCGGATCCGTTCCTCGACCAGGGTTGCGAAGCCCCACATCGATGCCCAGCGGTCCTCCGTTCAGCGACCCGTGGCCTCGCGCCACGCTGGCGTCTTCCCTGGCTCGCCTCGGCGTCACGTGCAACTGGCGTGCACCAGTATGGTACTGAACCGGCGAGCCGCTGCCTCCGTATCGGCAGCAAGCAGCCGTAGCGCGAACCGGCTCTTTCCGCGTTGCGGATCAAGTCCGAGTCCGAGTCCGAGTTTGCGTCCGAGCCGCGGCGCCTTGCCGAGAAGATGCTTTAGGTTTAAAGTATCTTGTCTGTTGTCCCGCGAGTACGCCAGTGCCCGTTCCGCCCGCCACCTATGGCAGCTATCTGCAGCTCGACCGGATCCTCGATGCCCAGCAGCGCCGCTCCGCCGATCACAACGAGCTGCTGTTCATCATCCAGCACCAGACCAGCGAACTGTGGATGAAGCTGATGCTCCACGAGCTCGGAGCGGCGCGTGACCGGCTACGCGCCGACGACCTGCAGCCGGCATTCAAGATGCTGGCCCGGGTTTCGCGGATCATGGAACAGCTGGTCCACGCCTGGGACGTGCTCGCCACGATGACGCCGTCCGAATACTCGGCGATGCGCCCTCACCTCGGGACGTCGTCGGGCTTCCAATCCTGGCAGTACCGGCTGATCGAATTCCTGCTCGGAAATCGGCGGCGCGGGCCGCTCGAGGCGCACGTCGGCGCTGCCATCACCGCGACGCTCGAGGCGGCGCTGCGCGAGCCGTCGCTGTACGACGTGGCCCTCGCGCTGCTGGTACGGCGCGGGCTGCTGGCGGCAGCCGACCCGTCGGTCGCAGCCGACGAGGAGTCCGGCGAACGGTCCCGCCACCCCGAAGGGGCCGTCGAGGCCGCCTGGCTCATCGTCTATCGCGATCCCGATCGACACTGGGACCTCTACCAGCTCGCAGAGGAACTGATCGACCTCGAGGACGCGTTTCGCCAGTGGCGGTTCCGGCACGTGACCACGGTCGAGCGGATCATCGGTTTCAAGACCGGCACCGGCGGCACGGCCGGGGTACCGTATCTGAGGCGGCAACTGGACGTGGTGCTGTTTCCGGAACTGTGGGCGATGCGCACCCATCTCTGACGGCGAACCTGGAGCCAACGACGTGAACGACAACCCACTACCCGATCCCCGCCAACGACCCGATTCCCGCCAGATCCTCCAGCCCGAAGGCTGGGCCCGACCGCGGGGCTATGCCAACGGCGTCGCGGCCACGGGTCGGGTCGTCACGGTCGCCGGGCAGATCGGCTGGGACGGCGACTGCCAGTTCACCGCGACCGACCTCGCAGGCCAGACCCGGCAGGCGCTGACCAACGTGATCGACGTGCTCGCCTGCGCCGACGCCGGGCCGCAGCACGTGGTGCGAATGACCTGGTACCTGGTCGACCGCGCCGACTACCTCGCGCGTGGCCGCGAGATCGGCGCGATCTACCGCGAGCTGATGCGCGGGCCCGATGGCGCCGTCTGTTATCCGGCAATGACCGCAGTCCAGGTCGTGGCGCTGATGGAGGCGCAGGCATTGGTCGAGATCGAGGTCACGGCGGTCGTCTGACCGCCATAGAATGGCCGCAACCAGGGGGAGCATCACATGACACGGACAGATACCAAGGCCAACCGCGCCCGGTTCCAGTGGGACGACCCGCTGCTGCTCAACGAGCAGTTGACAACCGACGAGCGAATGGTCCGCGAGGCGGCGGCCAGCTATTGCCAGGAGCTCCTGGCACCGCGAGTCCTCGAGGCCTTTCGCAACGAGAAGACCGATCCCGCGGTCTTTCGCGAAATGGGCGAACTGGGACTGCTCGGCCCGACCATTCCCGCGGAATACGGCGGTCCCGGCTTCAACTACGGCAGCTACGGGCTGATCACGCGCGAGATCGAGCGCGTCGACTCCGGCTACCGCTCGATGATGAGCGTCCAGAGTTCGCTGGTGATGGTGCCGATCTTCGAGTTCGGCAACCCGGCGACGAAGGAGAAGTACCTGCCGAAACTGGCCACGGGCGAATGGATCGGCTGCTTCGGCCTGACCGAGCCCAATCACGGCTCGGATCCCGGCAGCATGGTCACGCGGGCGAGGAAGGTCGACGGTGGCTACAAGCTGACCGGCTCGA
>JBEVJQ010000191.1:0-2862 GCA_040510055.1 Burkholderiaceae bacterium
CACGTCGCTCGAGCTCCCGCTCCCGTTGGCCGACACTTTGGCATCGCCTCGGCTGCCGTCGGTCGCCGGGTTTTCCGGCACGATTGCGCCGGTCGGCGCGCTCCAAGGCGCCACGGCCCTTCCCGCTGGCCCGGTAGTTCGCGGTGCTCTGGAACTCTCCGATGCCGCGGCACTCCCCGCTGACGGAGCGCCGGTATCGGTCGAGCCCGCACAGCCCGCGCCGCACCCGGCCGGTGACTCGACCCTGGTCGAGCGGGTGTTCCTCGCCGCCGACTCCCTCGGCGAGCGCCTGGCACGAACGATGCCGGCCGAGCGCAACGGCGGCCAGTACGGTGCGCTGTTGCTGATCGATTCGGGCGCGGCGCCAACGCGCGCTCAACGGGACACGCTGATCGAGCGGCTGGCGAGCAGCAAGCGCCACGAGGACTGGCTCGGCAACAGCTCCGGCGGCCACTACGCGCTGATCCTCACGCAACTGGGGTATCGGGCCGAATGGGCGGCGCGCCGCACCGCGGAGTTCGCCGCACGGTTGATCCGTGGTCCGGCGGGCCGCGATCCGCGCCTTCCGCGGATCGCCGTCGGCGTGACGCTGCTGGCGCCGGTCGCCTCGATCCCGGGAGACGACGCAAACGCAGTTCGCCGCGGCAGCGGGCTCGTCGCCGTGGCGATCGCCGCCGCAACGGGCGCGGCGGAATCGGCGCTGGTCCTGGCCCGCGGAGCGGCCGACGGCGAGGTCCGGTTCTCCGACTCGGCCATCAACACGATGCTGCGCGCACTGGGGACGATGGATCGCGACCTGCGCGAAGCCGTCGACGCCGGCCGGTTCGTGATCCAGTTCCAGCCGATCGTCGATCGCAACGGTCGGCTGGATCGGGCCGAGGCTCTGGTCCGCTGGCGCCATGGCAACGGCGACCTCATCGCCGCCGACCGGTTCTTCGACCGCGCCGAGGCCCTGGGACTCGCGGTACCGATCGGCTACCAGGTGCTGGAGATGGTCATCCGCCAGCTGGCGTTCTGGTCGCGCGATCAGCGACTGAGGCAGGTGCGGATCGCCGTCAACCTCAGTGCCTCTCAGCTGGGCGACCGGCACCTCGTCGCTCGGCTGAAGCAGCTGTTCCAGACGTTCGACGTCGCGCCCTCGCGGCTGGCGCTCGAACTGTCCGAGTCGGTGGTCGCGCTGGCCTCCGAGGATTCCATTCGACGGCTCGGGGCGCTGCACGAGCTCGGCTGCCGGCTGTCGATCGACGGCTTCGGGCGCGGTTGGCTGACATGGTCGCGGATCCGGCAGTTGCCGCTGCGCGAGCTGAAGCTGCCGATCGCCTCGGCCGCCGGGGTCGGGCAGGCCGGACGACTGGCCGGCTTTGCCCAGGAGATCGGACTCGATGTCACGGCCACGCGGATCGAGACTCGCGAGCAGTGGCGCGATGCCATGCGGGGGCGGTTCTGCGCCTATCAGGGCCACTTGATCGGGCGGCCGTCGGCGAGCACGATCGGCTTGCTCGCGCAACTGCACAGCCTCGGCGATCCGTCTGCTCTTTCTCTGGCGCCGGGCGCGTAGCTTTCGGCGGCGGGCGCGGGCTTCCCGAGAGAACCGTAGCCGGGCAGGAGAACAACCGATGTCCACTCGACGCGACGCTCTGAAGTCCATCGGCGCCGCCGGCCTTGGCCTGACGGTACTGGCCGAGACGCCGACCGCCCGCGCCCAGGCTCCGGCCCCGGCCCGGGGCCAGGCGCAGACCCCGCCTCAAGCCCGGCCGGCCCCGGGCCAGCCATTCCCGACCCGGCCGATCAAGTGGATCGTGCCGTTCACCCCCGGTGGCCCCACCGACTCGTACTCGCGCCCCGTAGCGCACAAGCTGGCCGAGATCCTGGGTCAGCCCGTCGTCGTCGAGAACGTTCCCGGCGCCGGCGCCTCGATCGGGATGGACCGGGTCGCGAAGTCCGAACCCGATGGCTACACGATCGGCCTGGCGACGACCGGCACGCACGCGATCAATCCGGCGATCTACGGCAAGCGCCTGCCGCATGACACGCTGAAGGACTTCACGCCACTGACGCTGGGCGTTCGCTACGTCAATGTGCTGGTCATCAACCCGAAGCTCGGAATCGAGACGGTCGCCGACCTGGTCGCCTATGCGAAGGCCAATCCGGGCAAGGTCACGTTCGGCTCGGCCGGCAACGGGTCGTCGAATCACCTGTCGGGCGAGGCGCTCAAGCTGGTGACCGGCGCCCCGATGCAGCACATCCCCTATCGCGGCAGCGCGCTGGCGCTGGCCGACGTCGTCTCCGGCACGATCACCTTCATGTTCGACATCCTGATCACGTCGATGCCGCAGGCGCGCTCCGGGCGGGTCAAGGCGCTGGCCGTGACCAGCGACCGGCGCTCGCCCTATGCCCCCGAGGTACCGACGATGGCCGAGTCCGGCGTCAAGGGATTCTCCGAGGCCGGCAGCGACCTCTGGTTCGGGATCGTCGGGCCGGCCGGGATCCCGAAGCCGATCGTCGCGAAACTCAACGAGTCGCTGATCCAGGCGATGCGTTCGCCGGATCTGCGCGAGCGCGCCTCGGCGGCCGGCTTCGAGCTCTGGACCAGCTCGCCCGAGGGCTTCGCCGAGGTGATCCGGACCGACCGGCAGAAGTGGACCAAGATCGTCGAGGCGTCGGGCGCGAAAGTCGACTGACGGGACGAAGATCGCCTGACGGGACGAAGATTGGCTGACGGGACGAAGATCAGCTGACGGGACGAAGATCGGCTGACGGGACGAAGATCGGCTGACGTGACGAAGATCGGCTGACGGGAACGAATTGACTGGGCCGAAGATCGGCTGGCGCCGCCGGCGCGAACGTCGCGTCAGGGGCCCG
>JBEVJQ010000192.1:0-26434 GCA_040510055.1 Burkholderiaceae bacterium
GGGCCAGGTCGGCAACCGCGGGCAGGTCAACTACGCGGCGGCCAAGGCCGGTCTGCATGGCGCCTGCCGCTCGCTCGCGATCGAGCTCGCGTCGCGCGGCGTCACCGTCAACTGCGTCGCGCCCGGAATCATCGCCTCGGAGATGGCGGCTGCGTTCGACGCTGCGACCATCGAGCGGTTGGTCCCGATGAAGCGCGCCGGCGAACCCGACGAGGTTGCCGCGCTGGTCGGCTTTCTCGCCTCGCCGCAAGCGGCCTACCTCAGTGGCCAGGTCATCGGAATCAACGGGGCGATGGCGTGAATCCGGCCGATGGTGGGCAGCCGGGTGATGACGTGCTGCCGGGCTACGCCGACTGCGACATCGTCGTCATCGGCGGCGGCCTCGCCGGGCTGTCGCTCGCGCTGCAGCTCGCGCGCGGCCCACAGCCGGCAACGGGCGCCTGGCGGATCGTCGTCGCCGAGCGCCGGGTGCATCCGGTGGCCGAGGCCACTCACAAGGTCGGGGAATCGACGGTCGAGATCGGTGCCCACTACTTCGCCGACGTGCTCGGCGAGCGCCGGCACCTCGAGCGCGAGCAGCTGCCGAAGTTCGGGTTCCGGTTCTTCTTCAGTGACCGGCGCGACGACATCGACCAGGTCACCGAGATCGGTGCGAGCCGCGTGCTGCCGACCGGCAGCTTCCAGATCGACCGGGGCCGGTTCGAGAACCACCTTGCACTGCAGGCCCGCGCAGCAGGGGTGACCGTGCTGACCGGGCACGTGGTGCGCTCGGTCCGGTTCGCCGAGGGTCGTGCCGATCATGTCGTCGAGATCGCCGACGGAGACGGCGGGCGCCGCACCGTCCGCTGCCACTGGCTGGTCGACGCGTCGGGTCGACCCGGACTGCTCAAGCGTCGACTGGGGCTGTCGAAGCCGAACGCCCACGACGCCGGCTCCGTCTGGTTCCGGGTCGATCACCGGATCGACCCGGACCGCTGGTCCGACGACCCCGAATGGCTCGATCGCTGTCATCCGCCGAAGCGCTGGCTGTCGACCAGCCATCTCTGCGGGCCCGGCTACTGGGTCTGGCTGATCCCGCTAGCCTCGGGCGCGCATTCGGTCGGGATCGTCGCCGACAACCAGCTTCACCCGATCGAAGAGATGGCCACCTTCGAGACCGCGATGGACTGGCTCGCGATCCATCAGCCGCGGCTCTGGCGCGAGCTCGACCCGGTTCGCGACCGGCTGCAGGACTTCCTGTTCCTGAAGCGTTTCTCCTATGACTGCGAGCGGCTGTTCGACGGTCATGGCCGCTGGGCGCTGACGGGAGAAGCCGGCCTGTTTCTCGACCCGTACTACTCGCCGGGCAGCGACTACATCGCGATCGGCAACACGTTCATCTGCGATCTCCTCGGGCGCGAGGCCCGTGGCGAGCGGATCGGTGCCCGGGCCGATATCTATCAGCGGCTGATGTTCACGCTGGCGCGCAATCACCTGACCCTATATCAGGACCAGTACCCGATCTTCGGCGACGCCCAGGTGCTGGCGGTCAAGGTGCTCTGGGACTACACCTACTACTGGGGCATCGTCTGTCCGCTCGTGTTCCAGGACGCGCTGACCGACATCGGGCTGATGGGCCGGCTCGGGCCGCGGCTCGATGCGATCGGCGACCGCAACGCCGCGATCCAGCGGCTGTTGCGGGCCTGGGCCGCGAGCGGGCCACATCCGAACCCGGCACGGATGATCGACCAGGCGTCGATACCGTGGTTCGCCGCGCTGAACGGCGAGCTCGGCGATCGACTGGGCCGGGTCGGGCTCGAGGCCCGGCTCGCCCGCAATGATCGGTTGTTGCACCGCCTCGCCGCCGAGATCGTCGCTGCGGCCGGCACCGACGGGGTGGTCGTCGACGAGTCGGTGATGACCGCGCCGGAGCCGCTGGCCGACGACGACGCGGCACTGGCTGACGGCGACGGGGCACTGGCTGACGACGACGCAGCGCCGCTGCTGGCCGGGATCATCGTCGCCGAGGCGAGCGTCCCGTAGCACTCCACCAGCGCCCGGCGCCGGTTCGAGCACGCGTGGCCGACTGCCTCGATGCTGCAGGGCCAGGGCCGAGGTCGATGTCACCTCCTCGGGGACCGCGCCCCGACTGAACCGTCAGTTCCGGCGACACGACTCAGAAGCACGAGCGCGGCATTCGGAACCGTCGCGCCCGAGCCGTAGTCGCCCTGTAGCGAGCGACCGTGAAACCTACCGGAGCGGATCATGAAGAACGTCAGTTTCATCAGGCGCGAGCGAGTCGGGTACTGCCGACTACCCCTACGCCTCGATTCGAACGACCCGAGGGTAATACCTGCGGACGATCGTGAGCGCGGCGGCAGGAAGAGACTGACTTCATCTTGACGTATGGGGCATCGCGGGATGATGCTCCATGCAATCGGAGCCAGCTCTGCCCGCCGCATGTTGATCAGGCTCGATCTGAGCGACGCCACCCTGTTCGGCAACGACGCCGGTGAGGACGAAAACGAGTCCGTCCTGCTGTCGTATTTCGTCGATCAGGTGGCGTTCGCCGATTTCCTCGACCCCCGCAACCGGCTGTGGATCGCCAACGGCCGCAAGGGCACCGGCAAGTCCGCATTGCTCGTCCGCTTCGCGCACTCGCTGCGGACATCGACCGAGCAGCCGAAGCCTCTCGTTATCCACGTCGTGCCATCGCAGCTGGTCGCGCTGAAGGAACCGCCAGCGACCGACAACCACATCCTGCTCGAAAACTACTGGAAGCAGGTGATCTGCGCCGCGATCAACATGGAGCTGGCACGCGACATCGGCTTCGCCTGGACGGACAACCAGATGGCGCTGGTCGAGAGCGCCGAGGTCGCCGGCTTCGGTGGTCGCAACCTGATCGGTGCCTTGCTGGCCCGACTGGTGGGAAAGATCACCGTCGGCGGCAGCATCGAACTGGCGCCCAGGCCGCAGCCCACGGCCAATCACGAGCAGCTCCTCGGCCGCATCCGTCATGAAGATCGCCTGCGCCGGCCAGTCTGGTTTCTGCTCGATGATCTCGATGCCAAGTACCAGAATTCGGCGGCGCAGCAGGCGTTCATCTCCAGCTTCTTCTCGGCCGGTCGCAGCCTCGTCAAGCAGAGCAGCGGGATCGGGATACGCGCGACGGTGCGCACCGACGTCTGGGCCAGCCTCACCGCCGCCGAGGACATGGACAAGGTCGAGCAGTACCGGACCGAGATCGTCTGGTCCGCCACCCAGCAGAAGGCGATGCTGGCCAACCGGGTGCTGGCCTACTTCAAGCGCACGGAACCCGGGTCGGAGATCGCACGCGGCTGGACTACCGGCGAGCATTCCGATGCCCTGATCGAATGCGCGTTCGTGGCGCGGATGAAATGGGGACAGTCGTACGCCCCCGCCGAGCATGTCGTCCGCGTCCTCGGGGGAGGCCGGCCGCGCTGGATCGCGCAGCTCTGTCGGATGGCCGGCGTCAATGCCGTGCGCGACGGCAAGAACCGGATCGCGGTCCATCACATCACGCAGGCGATGGGCGAGTTCGGCCGGCGGCGCCTCTCGGATCTGTACAAGGAGCATCACTATCAGTTCGCCGACCTCCGCCGACTGGTCGAATCCTTCGGCGGCGGTCCGCGCCGCTATGCCACGGCCGAACTCGTCCGCCGCATCGAGGACCGTTACGTCGCGCCGACCGGCGCGGCACGGATTCCCCCGGTCGATGGCGCGCCGTTTCGCGACAGCCTGCAGATCGCCCGCTTGCTCTACAAGTGCGGCTTCGTCAACGGCAACAATGCAGCCAGGGCAACGCTGGCGATGCCCGAGTTCGTGACCTACGATGGCCGTCCCGACCTGCTCGAGGCCGACACCAACCTCGACGACGGCATGGTCTGGGAAGTGCAGCCCGCGTACCGCAACATCCTGCAGATCAGCTAGCCGCCTCGGTCCGTGCCTGCCGGCTCGCCTTGGTGCGTGCTGGCTCGGTCCGTGCGCGCCGGCTCGGTCGTGCGTGCCGGCTCGGCCGGCGCGTGCCGAACCGGTCGGTGCGATCGGCGCAGCCATTGCGGGCGAGGCCGTCGGTGGCGTCGAGGCTGTCAGTCGTCCGTATCGCGACGCAGGTAGCCGGGCGGCCGCCCGGTCAAGCGTCGCACCAGGTAGCCCGCCATCAGCCGCGTGTGCATCCCGGCAAGCAGCAGGTTGTCGCGACCGTAGCGGAAGTGGGAGACGCCACCCTCATCGGCCCGCAGGTAGCGGACCGGCGCGTCGACGTTGACCGGGCGTACTCCGTGCCAGACGAGCCGCACGACCGCCTCGACATCGAAGTCGAAGCGCCGCATCCAGCGCGTGCCCAGCATCAGCTGGACCAGCGGGACGATCGGATAGACGCGAAAGCCGAACAACGAGTCGGCAACCCCGAGCCGGAAGGTCTCGATGTTGGTGAGCACGTTCGACACCCTGCGGCCGCGGACGCGGACTTGCGGCGCGGATTCGTCGAACACCGGCTGCCCGAGGATCATCGCGTCGGGCTCGGCCTGCGAGCGGGCCATGAACGCCGGGATCAGCTCGGCCGGGTGCTGGCCGTCCGCGTCCATCGTCAGCGCGTGGGTGAAACCGGCGTGCAGCGCCTCGGTGAGGCCGGCCAGCAGCGCAGCGCCCTTGCCGCGGTTTTCGGCGAGCGCGATGACCCGCAGACCCGGTGCATGCTCGGGCGAGGCGCGATCCAGCAGCGGATCGAGCAACCGGGCGCTGCCGTCGCGGCTGCCGTCGATCACGACCCAGACCGGCGCCCACTGCGCCAGCGCGGCACTCACCGTGTCGCGCAGCCGAGGACCGGTGTCGAAGCTCGGTATCAGGACCAGATGGGTCGGGCTGAGGCTCATCGGTCGAGCCGCCGGCCGGACGAGCTCAACTCGGCCTCGAAGTACGCCTGCATCTCGCGGACAACCGCGTCGATGTCGTCGCGCGGGTCGAAGCGCCTGCCGAGTCGCACGCGATAGCGGATCGGTAGCGGGGGGCGCCGCAACAACGGCCAGCCCTTGGTCGCATATGGCGAGTCGGTCTCGATCAGCACGGTCTGCATCGGCAGCGCCGCCTTGCGGGCGATCACTGCATAGCTACGAGCGAAGTCGCCGACCGGGCGTCGGGCGCTGCGCGTGCCCTCGGGAAAGACCAGCAGCTGGCTGCCGCCGTTCAGCGCGGCGACCGACTTGCGGATCATGCCCGTGACCGACCCGTTGCCGATGTAGCCGGCCAGCCGTGCCCCATTGCTCGTGAGGAAATTATGCAGTAGCGACTGCTTCATGATGCAACAGATGGTCGGCAGCCGCGCGATGACGACCAGGGCGTCGAGCATCGACGGATGGTTCGGGACCACGATCAGCGGCCGCTCCGCGGCGATGGCATCGAGCGCCTCGTTGTCGACCGTAACCATCCCGAGCCGGTCGAGCAGGTGCAGCATCCGGCGAAACGACCGCTGGTTCCGGCGCTGCCCGAACGCTGTCCGGCGGCGCGGATCGATCAGCGGATGGATCACGACGCAGATGAACGACCAGCCGAAGAACGCCGCCGCCCCGATGACGACCGCGAGCGCGAATCGCAGCCGGTCCGATCGCCGCCCGTGGGGGGCCGCCATCGTCGTCGTTGCGGCCGTCGCTGCCGTTGTCGAGGCCGTCGCTGCAGCCGCCGACCCTGCAGCTGCCGTGGCTGCGGCCGTCGCTGCTGCTGCGGCGGCGGCCGTCGCCGGCTGCCGCGGGTCGGCGGTATCCATTCGAGGACTGACGCTATCGTGCAAACGGCACCCTTTCCTCGGACTGCGCGAAAATCACGCTGAACGCGATCCCGGCTGCCACGACCTGACGCCGCCGTACCAGCGGCGAGTCCTCGAAGGTGGCGCCATCGAGCCAGTCGATGCGCACGAACCCGCCGAGCCAATGGCGAGCGAACCGTTTCGATAGGCCGAACGTCATCTGGTAGCCCCCGAAACCGCCCGCCGCCTGGTAGGCGGGCCGCGTGGCCGTTGCATAGGCCGGGTCGACCGAGTAGTAGTAATCATGATGACGGCGGGTGGCGAACATCAGACCGCCGATCACGGCCACGTTCCAGTCACGATAACCGAGTAAGTTCCGGAAATCGAGCATGACCCGCGGGTTGAACGTCACGCCGGCATCGTGGGCCTCGCCCGAGATGGCGAACACGTAGCGCACCGGAAACTGTGCCTGCAGCAGCGTGTTGGCGTCGGCCGAGCGCCAGAGATTGGCGAGGAGTTGCGGCCCGACCTCGAGCGTCGGTCGCAGCCCCGGCATCCCCTGGCGGGCGGGATTGCCGCTACTGCGCACAGGTGCCGAGGCCGCAAGGCTCAGGTCGAGCTCGAGCCGGCCTCGGTCGAGCAGTTCGGCTCTCAGCCCGTTGCGATCGGCGCTGAACCGGTCCGACTGGTAGCGGCCGTACGGGATCGGCAACACGTACTGGCGCGACCGGTCCGCCCCCCGGTAGTCGGGGAGAGTCAGCGCCGTGAACCCGAGACCCAGTTCCCACTTCGGGACCGTTGGCGGTTCGCGGGCCGGCGGCCGCGGTTCGTCGGCCCGGGCCGGCCCTGCGCCGCCGAGAACCAACGCCGCCGCCGGAGAAAACAAGAAAAACGCGCGGTACGCACGGCTCAACCTTTCTCACCCTGCCGGCTGCGGATCCCGGATGTTGGCTTGCCGGCGGCGCCAGGCTTGCCACGCGCGTCGCGGGTGAAACATCCCGGCGGCCAGGTAGACCGCCTTGAACAGCAGCAGCGACCGGCCGTAAGGCGTGCCGCGATGGAGGTCGCCGGCGAGCACCGACAGGACGGCTTCGCGCATCCGCAGCTCGTTCCGCGGACGCATGATCAGCTCGCGCATCGCCGGATTGGTGACTCGGTAGATGAACCACGAGAATGTTTGCGGCCCCCGGGCCATGGCGCGCTCGAACCGCGTCAGCGCCGCGCGGGCGTCGTTCGGCCGATCGAGGCAGGTGCGGACCGCCGCGACGGCCATCTCGGCGCTGCTCATCGCCAGGTAGACCCCCGACGAGAACACCGGGTCGACGAACGCGAAGGCGTCGCCGACGAGACAGTAGCTCTGGCCATCGTCGCCGCCGTGGGCGATCCGGCTCTGATAGGAATAGTTGCCGGTCGCCTCGGCCGAGGTCAGCCGCCGCGCTCCGACCATTCGCTCGGCCAGTTTGGGACAGAGCGCGATGGTCGCGGCGAGGAACGCATCGAGGTCGGTCCCGCGCCGGGTCTTCAGGTAGTACGGCCAGCAGACCGCCCCGATGCTGGTGGCACCGTCGGCCAGGGGGATCACCCAGAACCAGCCGTGGTCGTACCAGTAGATGGAGATGTCGCCTTCCTCGGGGCCTTCGGCCCGTGGGACGTCGCCGAAATGCGCGTAGATCGCGGCGCTCGCATGCTTCGGATTGCGCTCCTTGCTCTTCAGCCGATTGGCGAGGAAGGTGTCGCGTCCCGACGCGTCGATGATGAACCGGGCCGAGATCCGGTGCTCGCCGCCGTCGTCGGCGACCGCGACCACCGTCCCGCCACCGAATCGGGGGGCGAAGGTCGCCTCGCGGGCGCGCCACCCTTCGCGTACGTCGGCACCAACCTCTGCCGCATTGCGCAACAGCAGGTGATCGAACGCCGACCGGCGGACCTGGTAGGCCGAGGCCAGCGTCTTGTCCCAGGCGTCGGCGAAGGCCAGGCGCGAGGTGTGATCGTGCGTCGGCGAGACGAACCGGACGCCGTACTTCGGCATCCCGATCTCGCGGATCCGGTCGGCCACGCCCAGCCGCTCGAACAACGGCAGGTTCGCCGGCAGCAGCGATTCGCCGATGTGGAATCGGGGGTGCCGATCCTTGTCGAGCACGATCACCCGCCGCCCTTCGCGCGCCAGGTGAGCGGCCGCCGTCGTACCGCCCGGGCCTCCGCCGATGACCAGGACGTCGCACGTCTCGGCTGCCAGTGTCTGCGCGGCGCTCATCTGTTCCGGCTGTCCCCGATCGATCATCGAGGGTGATTATAGGGAGGCACCTCCGGTGCCCCCGGCGCGAGCGTCAGAAGATCCCCATCCCGAGGCCGGCGGCCAGCGCGCGCCCGAGATCGCGGGCCGGTTCGAGCTGTGCCGCGCTCAGGTGCTTCGGTGCCAGGATCGCCTCCGGCGTCTGGGCGTCGACCCGGACGATCAGCGACTCGGCGGCGAGCCGCAATCGCCACCCGGTCAGGATCCGTTCGATCTGACGCACTGCGCCATGACCGTCGGAGCCGGCGGCGACGATCACCGCCGCGGCCCGACCCTGGATCCGGTCGAGCAGCGGGTAGTACTGCCGGTCGAAGAAGTCCTTCATCACGCCGGCCATCGAGGCGAGGTTCTCCGGGGCGACGAACAGGTAGGCGCTCGCAGCCAGCATGTCCTCGGTCGAGACGTCGCGGGCGTGACCGCACCGGACGACGACATCGGCCGCACCGCCTTCGCGCGCCGTCGGCGACACGGGCGCGGATGCTGCACCGGCAAAGGGCGGCGACGTCGTTGCAGATTGCAACCCCTCAACGCCGCCTGCGTCCGCGGCCGCCCCGGCATCGTACTTGCGTAAGTCGACCGAACGATCCTGTCCAGGCGAATGAACCTCGGCTCCCGACCCCATGCCATCGACTCCATCCGCGCGCGCTTCTTCCCGAGCGGCTGCCGCCGCCGCTTCGGCGAGTTGGCAGCAAGCACCGGTCATCGAGTGCCAAACGATCTGCAGGATCCGGTGCTGACGGTCGACGGATCCAGCGTCGGCCTTCGATTGCAGATCGTCGCTGCGGCACGCGCCATCGCGGTCGGTGTCGGAGCCCATCGGATCAGCGTTGCCGTCGGAATCGGTATCGGGCGAGGCCCGGACCTGTGTTCGAAATGTTTCGTAGCCACACCCAGGCGGTCCACCGTCGCGAAGCATGGTACGTTAGGTTCGATATCGACGACGTCCGCCGCCCAGGCATTGAACAGTTCACCGATCTACCGTTACTCACACCAGACGCCATCGCACGAGCGACGGCGATGCAGGAGAGTCTTCGACGGTGATCGGCGTGTCGCGCATGACACGAATTCGCCCGTCCGTCGATCCGATCTTGCACTCGTCTGCCCGTCGCTACCGGCGGGTAAGGCAATGCGCCTTAAGATGGATATCA
Organism: Burkholderiaceae bacterium; assembly: GCA_040510055.1. Lineage (GTDB taxonomy): Bacteria > Pseudomonadota > Gammaproteobacteria > Burkholderiales > Burkholderiaceae_E > Lautropia. The sequence continues at coordinate 9,182 of JBEVJQ010000192.1, forward strand.
AGGGTTCCGCTACGCGGCACGCTGCCGATGGCTGACTGGTCACGCAACGCGGAAGTCCGCTTCCGCAGGGAGGTCTGATGAACCTTTTCGATACCTACCGCGAGCGCTTCAGCGCGGCCAGGGACGAAGAGATGTCGCTCGCCGACTATCTCGATCTGTGCAAGCGGGAGCCGCTTGCCTACGCGAGCGCCGCCGAGCGAATGCTGGCGGCAATCGGCGAACCGGTGGTGGTCGATACGCGTAACGATTCCCGGCTGTCGCGGATCTTCTCCAACCGGTTGATCAAGCGCTATCCGGCCTTCAAGGAGTTCTATGGGATGGAGGATGCGATCCAGCAGATCGTGTCCTACTTCCGCCATGCGGCCCAGGGTCTGGAGGAGCGCAAGCAGGTCCTCTACCTGCTCGGGCCCGTCGGCGGCGGCAAGTCGTCGATCGCCGAGCGCCTGAAGGCGCTGATGGAACTGCACCCGATCTACTCGCTCAAGGGGTCGCCGGTAAACGAGTCGCCGCTCGGGTTGTTCCATCCCGAGCGCGACGGCGACCTGCTCGAGCAGGAGTACGGGATCGCCAAGCGCTACCTGACGGGGATCGCCAGCCCGTGGGCGCTGAAGCGCCTCGAGGAGTTCGAGGGCGACATCACCAAGTTCCGGGTCATCCGGGTCCAGCCGTCGGTGCTGCGTCAGGTCGGCATCTCGAAGACCGAGCCCGGCGACGAGAACAACCAGGACATCAGCTCGCTGGTCGGCAAGGTCGATATCCGCAAACTCGAAGCGCTGTCGCAGGACGATCCGGACGCCTACAGCTACTCCGGCGGCCTGTGCCTGGCCAACCAGGGCCTGCTCGAGTTCGTCGAGATGTTCAAGGCCCCGATCAAGATGCTGCACCCGCTGCTCACGGCCACCCAGGAAGGCAACTTCAAGGGCACCGAGGGCTTCTCGGCGATTCCGTTCCAGGGGTTGATCCTGGCGCACTCGAACGAATCCGAGTGGCAGGCGTTCCGCAACAACCGCAACAACGAGGCCTTCCTCGACCGGATCTATATCGTCAAGGTGCCGTACTGCCTTCAGGTCACCGAGGAAATCAAGATCTACCGCAAGCTGCTCAACAACAGCTCGCTCGCCCAGGCGCCGTGCGCGCCGGGGACGCTGGACATGATGGCCCAGTTTGCCGTCCTCTCGCGCCTCAAGGAGCCGGAGAATTCCAGCATCTACGCCAAGATGCGGGTCTACGACGGCGAGAACCTGAAGGACGTCGAACCCAGCGCCAAGTCCGTCCAGGAGTACCGCGACTATGCCGGGATCGACGAGGGGATGACCGGGACCTCGACCCGGTTCTCGTACAAGGTACTGTCGGCGGTATTCAACTACGACCAGACCGAGATCGCCGCCAATCCGGTCCACCTGATGTACGTCCTCGAGCAGCGGCTGCTGCGCGAGCAGTTGCCCGAGGACTCGCTGCGCCGCTACACCGACTTCATCAAGGGCTGGATGGCGCCGCGCTATGCCGAGTTCATCGGCAAGGAGATCCAGACCGCCTACCTCGAGTCGTACTCCGAATACGGCCAGAACATCTTCGACCGGTATGTGACTTTTGCCGACTACTGGATCCAGGACGAGGATTACCGTGATCCGGAAACCGGCGAGAGCTTCGACCGCCAGCAGCTCAATGCCGAACTGGAGAAGATCGAGAAGCCGGCGGGGATCGCCAATCCCAAGGACTTCCGCAACGAGATCGTCAACTTCGTCCTGCGCGCCCGGGCCAACAATGCCGGCAAGAATCCGTCGTGGACCAGCTACGAGAAGCTGCGCGAGGTGATCGAGAAGAAGATGTTCTCGAATACCGAGGAACTGCTGCCCGTGATCTCGTTCAACACCAAGGCCTCGGCCGAGGACCGCAACAAGCACGAGAGCTTCGTTGCGCGGATGGTCTCGAAGGGCTACACCGAGAAGCAGGTCCGGCTGCTCTGCGAGTGGTACCTACGGGTACGCAAGTCGCAGTAGGGAGAAATGGCGGGCTCGCCCGAAATCTGCCATGCTGCGATAGGAGCGACTCCGCCGCCATGTCCATCATCATCGATCGGCGTCTGAACGACCGAAAGCGCAGCGCGGTCAACCGCGAGCGCTTCATCCGCCGCTACAAGCAGCACATCAAGCAGGCGGTCTCGGACATGGTCTCGGAGCGGTCGATCCGGGACATGGAACACGGCGGCGACGTCAAGATCCCGGTCCGCGACATCTCGGAGCCGACGTTCCGCCACGGCCAGGGCGGCGACCGCGAAACGGTCCACCCCGGCAACCACCGGTTCAACGCCGGCGACCGGATTCCGCGCCCCGAGGGCGGCCAGGGCCGCGGCAAGGGTGACCAGGGCGGCGAGGGCGACGGCCAGGACAGCTTCACCTTCTCGCTGTCGCGCGAAGAGTTCATGGAGATCTTCTTCGACGATCTCGAGCTTCCGCACCTGATCCGGACCCAGGTCGGCGACATTGTCGAGTACAAGATGCAGCGCGCCGGCTACAACCGGCAGGGGTCGCCGACCAACCTGTCGGTGCCGCGATCGCTGCGCAACGCACTGGGCCGGCGGATCGCGCTGGCCGGCACCCCGCGGCGTGAACTGATCGAGCTCGAGGCGCGGCTGGCCGCCCTGGGGCTGGACGATGACGGCGACCCCGACGGCGCCAGCGACGGCGACGAAGACGCCGATCTCGCCGAGCGGCTCGAACTCGAGGCCCGGATCGCCGAACTGCGCCAGCGGATCGGTCGGGTGCCGTTCATTGACGACCTCGACCTGCGCTACCGTCATCGCGTCCCCGTCCCCCGCCCGATCAGCCAGGCGGCGATGTTCTGCCTGATGGACGTCTCGGCCTCGATGGACGAGCGCAAGAAGGATCTGGCCAAGCGGTTCTACACCCTGCTCTACCTGTTCCTGTCGCGCAAGTACGAGAAGGTCGAAGTGATCTTCATCCGTCATACCGAGGAGGCCGAGGAGGTCGACGAGGATCGCTTCTTCCACGACCCCAAGACCGGCGGCACCGTGGTGTTCTCGGCGCTCGACCTGATGCGCAAGATCATCGACGACCGGTTCGCCCCGAAGCAGTGGAACCTCTACGGCGCCCAGGCCTCGGACGGCGACGCGTTCGGCGCCGATCCTGACAAGAGCAGCGATTTCCTGGCCGAGAAGCTGCTCCCCGACCTGCGCCACTTCGCCTACGTCGAAGTCCCCGACACGACCAGCCGGCCGTCGCGACTGGCGTCGGCCTACCGCCGGATCGACGCGCCGCACTTCGCGATGCGCCAGGTGCTCGAGCGGCGCGACATCTACCCTGTGTTTCGCGAACTGTTCGCCCCGGAGGGCGTCCCGGCATGAGTGACACGACCGTCGTGCTTGGTGCCCATGGCCCGGTGGACAACGGTGGCGCCGGACAGACGCAGTTGCTGTCGACCGGCGCCGAATGGACGTTCGAGTTGCTGGCCAAGTACGACCGGGCGATCGCCGAGATCGCCGTCGGCGAGTTCGGCCTCGATTGCTTCCCGAACCAGGTCGAGGTGATCTCGAGCGAGCAGATGCTCGACGCCTACTCCCTGACCGGGCTGCCGATCGGTTACCCGCACTGGAGCTTCGGCAAGTCGGTCATCCAGAACGAGCACGAGTACCGGACCGGACAGCGTGGGCTGGCCTACGAGATCGTCATCAACTCGAACCCGTGCATCGCGTATCTCATGGAAGAGAACCCGATGCCGATGCAGGCGTTGGTGATCGCCCACGCGAGCTACGGTCACAACTCGTTCTTCAAGGGCAACTACCTGTTTCGTCAGTGGACGAGTCCCGACGGCATCATCGACTACATGGTGTTCGCCCGCCAGTACGTCCGCCAGTGCGAGGAACGCTACGGCCTGCAGGCGGTCGAGGAGGTGCTCGACGCCTGCCACGCGCTGATGGATTTCGGGATCAACCGCTACCGGCACCCGAAACCGCTTTCGGCCGCCGACGAGGTCCGCCGTCAGCGCGAGCGCGAGGAATACGCCTGGCAGCGTTACGACGAGATCTGGCGGACGCTACCCACCGGCCAGTCGGGCGCCGGCGCCCGTGCCGGCCCGGCGCGGTTTCCCGAGGAGCCGCAGGAAAACCTGCTCTATTTCGTCGAGAAGCACTCGCCGAAGATGAAGGGCTGGGAGCGCGAACTGGTGCGGATCGTCCGCAAGGTCGCCCAGTACTTCTACCCGCAGGGACTGACCAAGGTCATGAACGAGGGTTGGGCCACGTTCTGGCACTACACCTTGCTCAACCGCCTCTACGACAAGAAGCTCGTCGACGACGGGTTCATGCTCGAGGTGCTGACCTCGCACACCAATGTCCTCACCCAGCGCGGCTACGACCAGCGCGGCTACGGCGGCCTGAACCCGTACGCGCTCGGCTACGCGATGTTCACCGACATCCGCCGGATCTGCGAGAACCCGACCGACGAGGATCGACACTGGTTCCCCGACATCGCCGGCGGCGACTGGTTGAAGGTCATGGACTTCGCGATGCGGAACTACAAGGACGAGTCGTTCATCGCCCAGTTCCTGTCACCGCGGCTGATCCGGGAGTTCCACCTGTTCGCCGTGGCCGACCACACCGAAGAGGATGCGCTGCTGATCGACAGCATCCACAACGACCGCGGCTATCGGCGCGTCCGGCAGCTGCTTGCGCTGCAGTACAACCGCGACAACCTGCTGCCCGACATCCAGGTCATCAGCTACGAGCGCGACACCGACCGGGGGCTGCGGATCCAGCACCGCCAGCACCGCGGCCGGCCGCTGAACGAAGAGGCCAGCCGCGTCCTCGGCTACCTCCAGCGGCTCTGGGGCTTCACGGTCCGCCTCGAGACCGTCGACGACGCGGGCAACGTGATCCAGTTCGAGGAAGCCCGGGCCGAATAACGGCCCAGCCGGGCACGGGGAAGCTTCAGCAACAGCGCCCGACGCGGCCCCTGCCGCCGTAGCGCGCCTCCTGGCGCTCGCGAAAGAACGCCTCGTACGACATGGCCGGGGTCCCGGGATGGGACTCGCGCATGTGCCGGACGTAGCTGTCGTAATCCGGAACGCCGATCATCAGGCGCAACCCCTGCGCCAGATAGCGACCGGCGCGCTCGGCCCCTTCGAGCGCACCACGGGCGGGGCTACGCTCAGCCACCGCTTGCTCCAGCCGGCATCGGCTCGAACGGCGTCTCGTGCGCCGTCGGCGTGCGTTGCGCGCGCGCAGCCAGTACCGACCGGACCGCGTAGACCAGGACGCTCACGACGACGAAAATGAACAGTACGCACAGCGCCGCGTCGAGCCGATCGTTGAAGACGATCCGCTCCATCGCCGCGGTCGTCTTCGCTGGCGCCAGCACCTTGCCCTGCGCCAGCGCATCGGCGTACTGGCTGGCGTGGGAGAGGAAGCCGACCTTCGGATCAGCCGAGAAGACCTTCTGCCAGCCTGCTGTCAGGGTGCAGATCAGTAGCCAGATCGCCGGCACGATGGTCACCCACGCATAGCGGTCACGCTTCATCTTGAACAGCACCACCGTGCCGAGCATCAGCGCCACGGCCGCGAGCATCTGGTTCGAGATGCCGAACAGCGGCCATAGCGTGTTGATGCCACCGAGCGGATCGACGACCCCCTGATAGAGGAAGTAGCCCCACGCCGCTACGCACAGCCCCGTCGCGACCAGGTTCGCCGGCAACGAATCGGTCCGCTGGAGGGCTGGCACGAAGCTGCCGAGCAGGTCCTGCAGCATGAAGCGGCCGGCGCGCGTTCCGGCATCGACGGCGGTGAGGATGAACAGCGCCTCGAACAGGATCGCGAAGTGATACCAGAACGCCATCATCGCCTTGCCGCCGACGACCTGGTGCAGGATGTGCGCCATGCCGACGGCCAGGGTCGGGGCGCCGCCGGTGCGGGCAAGGATCGTCGTCTCGCCGACGTCCTTGGCGGTCTGCGTCAACACGTCGGGCGTGATCACGAAGCCCCAGGTCGAGATGGTCTGGGCCACGGCCTCGGGCGTCGTGCCGACCAGCGCGCCGGGGCTGTTCATCGCGAAGTAGACGCCCGGCTCGATGCAGGATGCGGCGACCAGCGCCATCACCGCGACGAACGACTCGGCCAGCATCCCGCCGTAGCCGATGAAGCGCGCATGCGATTCGTTCTCCAGCATCTTCGGCGTCGTGCCCGACGAGATCAACGCATGGAAACCCGAGACCGCACCGCAGGCCACGGTGATGAACAGGAACGGGAACAGGTTGCCCGACCAGACCGGGCCGCCGCCATCGGCGAACTTCGTCAGCGCCGGCATCTGCAGGTCCGGTGCGACGATGACGATGCCGACCGCGAGCGCCAGGATCGTGCCGATCTTCAGGAAGGTCGACAGGTAGTCCCGCGGCGCGAGCAGCAGCCACACCGGGATCGACGCGGCGACAAAGCCGTAGCCGATCAGCATCCAGGTCAGCGCGACGCCGTCGAAGGTGAACAGCGGCGACCACGCCGGGCTCTCGCTGACCCATTGTCCCCCGAAGATTGCCGCCATCAACAGGACGAAACCGATGACCGAGACTTCGCCGATCCGGCCGGGTCGCAGGAAGCGTAGGAAGATGCCCATGAACAGGGCAACCGGGATCGTCGCCGCCACGGTGAACGTCCCCCAAGGCGACTCGGCGAGGGCCTTGACCACGATCAGCGCCAGCACCGCCAGGATGATGATCATGATCATGAAGGTGCCGAACAGGGCGATCAGTCCGGGCACCGTGCCCATCTCCTGCTTGACCAGGTCGCCGAGCGAACGGCCGTCGCGCCGCGTCGAGATGAACAGCACGACGAAGTCCTGGACCGCGCCCGCGAACACGACCCCGGCCAGGATCCAGAGCAGCCCGGGCAGATAGCCCATCTGCGCCGCGAGCACCGGACCGACCAGTGGCCCGGCACCGGCGATCGCCGCGAAGTGATGGCCGTAGAGCACGTACTTGTTGGTCGGCACGTAGTCGAGGCCATCGTTGTGCGTCCACGCCGGGGTGCGGCGTCGGTCGTCGAGGCCGAGCACCCGGGTCGCCAGGAACAGGCTGTAGTAGCGATAAGCGATCAGGTAGACGCAGACCGCCGCGACCACGATCCACAACGCGCTGACCGCCTCGCCGCGGCCGAGCGCAATGGTGGCCAGCGCGAACGCACCGGCGACGGCCACAATGAGCCAACCAAGATGACGAACGATTACGGACATGACGTCCCCTCCCTCTGGGTCGCGGCGGGCGGAGTCGTCGAGCCGCCTTCTTTGAGTCGGGGAGTTTGACAAAGTGCCGGCGGCGAAGCAAGGACGCAGGGAGCGGGCCGCGATGAGCGAGCGAGCGCGGTGTGCAAACCCGGTGGATCGCTCACAGTGCCTGGTCCCCACTGCCATCGAAGGCGGCGATGATCGGGCACGGTCCTCCCCCTTCCGTGTCGGCACAGGCCCGGGCCAGCCGTCCCAGCGCCTCGCGGGCCGACTGCAGGTCGGCGATCCGGGCATCGAGCGCCGCGATTCGCATGGTTGCCAGCTGATGGGCCCGTTCGCGGTCCTCGCCGGCATCGAGTCGCAGCAGTTCGGCGATCTCGTCGAGGGTGAATCCGGCAGCCTGCGCCTTGCGGATGAATCGGAGCCGCCGGAGGTCGTCGGCGCCGTAGCGGCGAATGCCGGACCCCGAGCCCGCGCCGGAACGAGCCGGCGTCTCGAGCAGTCCGCGCCGCTGGTAATAGCGGATGGTCTCGACGCCGACGCCCCCTTCCCGGGCCAACCCGGCGATCGTCGCTGCCTTCATCGCGCCTCGCTCCTTGACTCCGTACCATGGTACGCAGTGTAGAGTGACGCAACGGATCCCATGAAGGAATCGCCATGACGGCCGCGACCACGGCGCCGGCAGCAGAGCCGGTCACGACCAGGCAAGCCACGCTCTACCGGATGGTCATGCCCGGCCACCTCTGCCCGTACGGTCTCAAGGCGCATCACCTGCTGCGTCGCCATGGCTACACGGTCGACGACCATTGGCTTACCACGCGCGCCGAGGCCGATGCCTTCAAGGCCGCGCACGAGGTCAGGACGACGCCGCAGGTATTCATCGATGGCCAGCGCGTCGGCGGCTACGACGACCTCCGCCGTCACCTCGGCAAGAAGGTGGCCGAGCCAGGCGCCACGAGCTACCGCCCGGTGATCGCGATCTTCGCGATGACGGCGCTGATGGCGCTGGCGACGAGCCAGGCGGTCTACGGCGACGTCTTCACCGTCCGCGCCGTCGAATGGTTCATCGCCTTCAGCATGTGCGTCCTGGCGATCATGAAGCTGCAGAACCTCGAGACTTTCTCGACCATGTTCGTCAACTACGACCTTGTGGCCCGGCGCTGGGTGCCGTACGGCTACGTCTATCCGTTTGCCGAGGCCTTCGCCGGCGTGCTGATGATCGCCGGCGCGCTGCGCTGGCTGTCGGTCCCCGTCGCGCTGTTCATCGGCGGAATCGGCGCCGTCTCGGTGTTCAAGGCGGTCTACATCGACAGGCGCCAGCTCAAGTGCGCCTGCGTCGGCGGGGCGAGCAATGTCCCGCTCGGCTTCGTCTCGCTGACCGAGAACCTGATGATGGTGGCGATGGCGATCTGGATGGCGTTGATGCCGGCCTGAGACGTTGGGTCGCGGCAACCGATCGTTGCCGGTACCGCCCTTTCGCCATTGCCGTCATTGGCATATCCTGTCCGGCCCATCCGTTAGCGTAGTGCTTTCGCGAACGATCATCCGGAGCGCAGTCGATGTCCGTCCACCCGCTGACCCGTCCCGAGTTGTCAGCCGATTCGGCGCCCCTGTCGTCGCCCGATTCGGTGCCCGAGTCCGCGCCTCGGTCAGCCCCCGATTCGGGACCTGATCCGATCGCCGAGGCGCGCGTCGAATTGGCGGCCGCCCATCGGCTGGCGGTCCTGCACGAGCTCGAGGAAGGCATTGACAATCACTTCACGATGACGGTCCCCGGCAAGGACGGTCAGTACCTGATCCTGCCTTTCGGGCTCCATTGGTCGGAGGCCCGAGCTAGCGACATGCTGGTGTTCGACGAGAGCGGTCGCACGCTCGCCGGCAGCGGCGTCGTGGAACTGTCCGCGCGTTGCATCCACGCACCTATCCACAGGATCACCGGCGCCCGGGTCGTCCTGCACACCCACCAGACCTGGGCCACGGCCCTCAACATGCTGGCTGACAATCGCCTCGTGCCGGCGAGCCAGACAGCAGCGTTCTTTCACGGGATCGTGGCCTACGACGATCACTATGCCGGGACGGCGGACACGCTCGAGGAAGGTGAACGACTCGCCGGCCTGCTCAAGGGCCAGCCGATCCTGTTCATGAAGAATCACGGCGTTCTCGTCACCGGCTCGACGATGGCCCAGGCCTATCGTTGGCTCTATCGGCTGGAGCGCGTCTGCCGCAACCAGATCCTCGCGCTATCGACCGGACGACCGCTTGCGGTCCTGTCCGACGAGGTCGTCCGCCGGGTTCAGACGCCGGGCGCCGATGACCGGCACAGCCGAGCCGAGCGCGAACGGCTGTTCTTCGAGGCCATGATGCGCGTGGCCGATCGCGAACTGCCCGGCTACCGGGACTGACTCTACGGACCCGACGGAACCGACCGCCCTCTAACCAATCTGCAGCGGCGGGAGCCGAAGATGCAAGAGATGCAAATGCCATTGGCCCCGGTCGACGAGACCGCGACCATGGCGCCTGTCGAGCCGCTACCGCGGCTCGAGATCGACGTCGTCTCTGACGTTGTCTGCCCGTGGTGCTTCATCGGCAAGCGTCAGCTCGACGCCGCGCTGGCGTCGCACCGCGCCGAGCGGCCCGACGCGCCGCCGCCGACCCTGCGCTGGCGCGCTTACCAGCTCAATCCGGATCTGCCGGTCGAAGGGCTGGCCCGCGCCGACTATTACCAGCGCAAGTTCGGCAGCGCCACGCCGCCGATGGTCGAACGGGTCAAGGCGGCCGCCCGCAGCGTCGGTCTCGAACTGGCCGTCGAGCGGATCACGGTCCAGCCGAACACGCTCAAGGCACACGCCTTGATCGAACTGGCCAGCGACGGCGACCGCCAGTCCGCGATGGCCGAGGCACTGTTCCGCGCCTTCTTCCTCGAGGCCCGAGACCTGACCGACGACGCCACGCTGCGCGAGATCGCCACCGGCGTCGGCCTGCTGCCTGACCTGATCGATGCCGCGCTGGAGGACGACTCGGTTCGGCAACTGGTAGCCGCCGGTGAATCGGACCTGCGCGAATACGGGATCAACGGCGTGCCGCTGTTCATCGTCGGGCGCGAGGACGTCGGCCGGGTGGCCGTCAGTGGCGCCCAAGGTGTCGAGGCGCTGCTCGAGGCGATGCGCCGGTTCGACTGACGGGCCCCAGCGCAACGGTGGATGCTCGCGCCGTCAGCGCGCGACGCCGCCTGTCGGCCGCACCACGCCGTCTGTCGCCCGCACCTCACGCCGTCTGTCGGCGCACCACGCCGTTTGTCGGCGCGTCAGACCGTCAGAGGGTCACCTTCAGCGACATCCGGACGGTCCTCGGTTCGACCGGATGGAAATGGCGGTCGGTCACCGGGGCGGCCTCGCCCGCGAGCTGCGATTCATAGTAGTACTCGATGTCGTTGGCGCGGCGATCGAACAGATTGAAGACGTCGAGGTAGGTCTGGACCTCGCGGTTGAAGCGGTAGCCCAGGCGCAGGTTGGCCAGTGTGAACGAGCGAGCCATGACGCTTCCGTCCTCGATCAAGGGTCGCGGCCCGAGATAGCGGATGCCGACCGTAGCGCTCCACGGCCCGACGTCACGGACCGTCATCGCCAATGAGCCGACGCGCGAGACCGCGCCGGGAATCGATCGTCCAGCCGGATCGTCGTCGCGAAACCGGCCCCGGCTCCAGGCGAGATCGAGGTCGAACAACAGCCAGGGCAGCGGAATGTAGCGGTTGCTGAATTCGACCCCGTGGCGCCTGCTCGGACGACTGGCCTCGGTGGTACCGGCGTCGCCGACGAACACCAGTTCCGAGCCGATGTCGAGCCGCCAGAGCGACAACGAAGTCTGCAATCCGCGAACGGCGTCGGTGCGCAGGCCGACCTCGTAGCCGGTGCTGCGGACCAACCCCGGCACGGGATCGACGGCACACGCGGCGACCGCCCCGGACGCGCGCGCACAACGCGGATCGAAGCGCGTCAGCGTTCCGCGGGCATCGTTGCTGTGAAAGCCGCGTCCCCAGTTGACGAACGCTTCGGTAGCGGCCCACGGTCCGGCGACCAGCGACAGCTTCGGTGACAGCAACGCATCGTCGGATCGGCCGCTGTTTTCCGCGAGGTCGCCGCGGACCCGGAAGTCGTAGCGATCGCCGCGCACGCCGGCGACCGTGCGCAGCTTGTCGAGCCACTGGATCGTGTTCTCGCCGTAGAGGCCGACGCTCGACTGGCGGACCCGATCGGCGCGCGTGGTCGCGATTCGTCCGCGGGCCTCGGTGTCGAACAGGCCGACCTCGATCCGGTCGATTCGGCCCTGGACGCCCAGTTCGTTGACCATCGACCGACCGGCAAGCTTGCCATCCCAGCGCCGACCGACCTTCAGCCCGACGACCGTGCGCCGATCCTCCTGCTCGATCTGATCGCCGGTCTCGGGCCGATCGAGGAAATAGGTGAAGTTCGAGAACAGATTCAGCGAATAGCGGATCGCGTAGACCGACGCCTCGACCGCACCGCCATCGAGCGCCCTGGCCCAGTTGCCCGAGGCGCTGTAGCGCGAACTGCGCCCGCCCGTCGTCGGGTCGAGCGAACCGAAGCGTCCGACGAGTCCGGCGTCGACTGCCCGCTCAGCCACCTGGTCGGTCGCCGACCAGCGGGCGTCGTAGCCCATCAGCGTCGCCGACCAGCCGTTGCCGCGCGTGCCGTCCGATAGTCGGAGCGTACCGTTGAAACGACGATGGTCCTGCGGCACGGTCCACGGTCCGTCGTAGTTCTGGGCCTCGAGGCCGAGGAGCAGATTGCGGCCATCGGTCGACTGCGGCGAATACCCGGCGAACAGCCGGCGGAAGCCGCGCTCGCCGACGGTCACCACGCCGGTGTGGCCAGCGAGACTGTTCTTCAGGCCGATCCGCGCCGATCCCGCCGACGAAAAGTCGCCGTTGGCCGCCCGGTACGGACCCTTCTCGTAGTCGATGGTGTCGATCAGTTCGGGCAGCAGGAAGTTGAGATCGGTGTAGCCGTGGCCGTGCGCATGGGTCGGCATGTTGACCGGCATGCCGTCGACCCAGGTCGCGAAGTCGGTACCGTGATCGAGATTGAAGCCGCGGAGGAAGTACTGGTTGGCCTTGCCGTCACCCGAATGCTGGGTCACGATGACGCCAGGGACGTACTCGAGCACTTCGGCCGGCCGCAGTGGCGGACGCGTCTCGAGCAGGCGCGAGTTGATCCGTCCGGCCGAGGCGGCGTCGGACGTGCCGACGGCGTTGTCGTAGTGGCCGGTGACTTCGACCGGCTGCAGTACGACTTCGGTCTGCGACCGGGCCGTCGCCCCGCCGGGCGGGCGGGCGGGTGCCGTCGTGCGCTGGCCATCGCCGGCCTGGGCCAGCGCCGCGGACGGCGCCAGCAGCGACGTCCCGAACAGCGATGTCCAGAACAAGGGCGGCGCGAGCCGCCAGGCGCGCCACTGCGCCTGCAGCGCGCGTCCGATCGCGATGCCGCCGAGATGCAGCATGAAGGTCGTCGCCATCATCCCCGCGAACAGCGGCAGCGCCCGGACCAGTCGACCCGCGTCATCGGGGTCGAGCGCAGCGGCTGGCGGCAACGCGCTGCCCGTCGCAGCCTCGACGCCGTGGACGAAGCCGTGCAGCAGTCCGGCGAGCGCGACCACGGCCAGCGCGCGCCACCGCGCCGGTCGCGAGTGGCAGGCGAGCGCAAGGACCACGGTCGCGAGCGCGACACCGATCTCGATCGGCAGCGCCACTGCCTCGGTCGCGCTGGCCACGCCCGCGGCGGCGCCGAGCGGCAGCGCGAGGCAGAACGAGCCTGGCAACCACCAGCCGCTGCGGCCGGCGAACTGCACTGCCCAGACGCCGACCGCGATCATGGCGATCAGGTGATCGGAGCCGTGGAACGGGTGCGTCAGGCCGCCCTGGAACAGCGCCATCCAGTCCATCGTCTTCTCCACAACGGTCCTGCGGGCGAGGTATTACGCGGACACGTCCCGATCGGATGCAGCACGGGCGCGTTTGCAGCCGGCTCGCGCCTGCCGCCGCTCGCGCGTTCAGCCCGCGCGCGCTGCGGCCGCTCGAAGACTACCGAAATGCGGCAGCCAGATAAGTGCGGCAGCCAGATGCCAGCGATCCAGGGCTGCTACTGGAACGCGACTTCGGCGAAGCTGCGCAGCTTGCGCGAATGCAGTTGATCGGCTGGCTGGCGACGGAGCGTGTCGAGCGCGCGGATGCCGATCTCCAGGTGCTGGCCGACACGTTCGTGATAGAAGCGACTGGCCATTCCCGCGAGCTTCAATTCGCCATGCAGTGGCTTGTCCGAGACGCAGAGCAGTGTGCCGTAGGGGACACGGAAGCGAAAGCCGTTGGCCGCGATCGTCGCGCTCTCCATGTCGAGGGCCACCGCGCGCGACAGGTTGAAGCGGTGGACCAGGTCGCCGTGCGGCTGCAACTCCCAGTTCCGATTGTCGACCGACGCCACGGTACCGGTTCGCATCACGCGCTTGAGCTCGTAGCCCTGGAGCTGCGTGACTTCGGCCACCGCCTTTTCGAGCGCCATTTGGACCTCCGCCAACGCCGGGATCGGCACCCAGAGCGGCAGTTCCTCGTCGAGCACGTGGTCCTCGCGAACATAGCCGTGCGCAAGCACGTAGTCGCCAAGGCGCTGGGTCTGCCGCAGCCCGGCGCAGTGACCGAGCATCAGCCAGGCATGGGGCCGCAGCACGGCAATGTGATCGGTGATGGTCCGTGCGTTGGAGGGCCCGACGCCGATGTTGACCATCGTGATGCCGCTGCGGTCGGGCCGCTGCAGGTGATAGGCCGGCATCTGTGGCGTCCGCGCCGTCGCCTCGCCCCGGACCGCCGGCGCCCCGTTCGGATAGCGGCCCTCGTGGCCCGCTGCCCAGGTGACGACGTTGCCGGGCTCGACGAACGCCGAATACCCTTCGTTGTCGGCGCCTTCGCCGCGCGCGACGTATCCCCGCCCCAGTCGGATGAACTCGTCGACGTAGAACTGATAGTTGGTGAACAGGACGAAGTTCTGGAAATGGCCGGGCGATGTTCCGGTGTAGTGCCGCAGCCGATGCAGCGAGTAGTCGACTCGCGGCGCGGTGAATAGCGCCAGCGGCTGCGGCAGCCCCGGCCATGCAATCGGCGCGCCGTTGGCGATCGAATCGTCCATCGCCGAAAGGTCCGGCAGGTCGAACAGATCGCCTAACTCGATCGCCCGCCCCTGGTCGAACGAGGCGTCGAGCACGGCCTGCTCGGGCAGCGCGAAGTGGATCGGTATCGGCAGCTCGCTCAGCCCGACTTCGAGGGCCACGTGATGGTTGCGTACCAGCAAACGGAACTGCTCCGAGTAGTAGCGGCCGAACAGATCGGGACGGGTGAGCGTCGTCTCGTGGGTGCCGGGGTTGGCGACGAAGCCGAACGAGCGCCGCGAGTCGGGCCGCGACAGTGTCTCGGTACGGACGCGGACGAACGGGTAGCAGGCGCGGACGCGTTGCGCCGGCGGCCGGCCCGCGAGCAACTCCGAGAGGCCATCGCGGAGCTTCTCGATCGACTGCTGATAGAGCGCCCGGGCGTGGGCCAGGGCTTCGATCGGCTCTCTGAAGGTCCGGGCATTCGACACCCTTCGGACGATACCACCAGGCGATCGGTGATCGCAGCCGAGGCCGGTCAAGCGGTTGCGTATCCGATGGTTCGCCATCGAGTCGCCAGGGTTCTGTCTCGGTGGCCTGTCTTATCAGGTGGCCTGTCTCATCAGCGCGCGGTCTGGCTGTTGCGCGGTTGCCGCGGGCGCCCGACCAGAGGGCTCGACGCAACCTGCAACCGGCCGTCGGCCAGTCGCACCAGCACGCCGACGATCTCGTCGCGGTATTCGTCGTTGGCCAGGCGGCGATAGCCGATCAACTCGGTCTGCAGTCCGGCCGGCAAGGCGTCGGGGTCGGCGATCAGCGTCCGCGTCATCCGCGAATGGAGCGAGATCACGACCACGTCCCGGCCCTCGAGCAACCGCAACCGGCCGAGCATCTGCCGGCCTTCGGCATCCTCGAGGGCCCGGAAGCGCTCCCGATCGCGCGGCAGGGCGAGTTCCGAAGCCTGGCGGAGTTCCAGCCGCACGTGCGGCATGCCGACCCAGATATTTTCGATGCGGCCAGCGAGGTAGTAGGGCCGCGAGAAATCGTACGATCCAGCGAAGCCATGGTGAGCCCGAGCCGATCGTCCGGCAACGGCCGTCACGGGAGCGACCGCACCGGCGGTTATCCGCCGCAGCCAGCGCCGCCGGCCGCGATCGGGCGCGCTGCCGTTGCTGCGCCCGAGGGTTGCGCTAGACATCGCCCGGAGGATACTGCAGCCGCCGCATACGCCATTGCTGAGAGAATCAGCCGATCGAGCCCCCGGTGATTTCAGCGACGCCACCGGACGTCGAAGGAGAGCACGATGACGACGCGGGCGAGCACCGGACTGCACGACAAGCCGCTGTGGCGACCCGACCGGGCGCGGACCGATGCCGCGCCGATCACCCGCTTCGCCGCCCACCTCGCCGATCGCCAGGGACTCGCGTTCGCCAACTACGAATCGATGTGGCGCTGGTCGGTCGACGAGCTCGAACTGTTCTGGTCGGAGGTCATCGCGTTCTTCGACGTCCGCTTCGAGACACCGCCGCGGGCGGTGCTGTCGCAGCGGACGATGCCCGGAGCCCGCTGGTTCGAGGGCGGAACGCTCAACTACGCCTCGCAACTGCTGCGCCGGGCCGATGGCGCCGATGCCATGATGCGGCCGGCGCTGGTGTTTCGCAACGAGACCGGGGTCGAATTGACCACGAGCTGGCGCGAACTCGCCGACCTCACCGGCTCGGTCGCCGAATGCCTGCGCCGGCTCGGCGTCGCGGCCGGCGATCGCGTCGTCGCCTACAGCCCGAACATCCGCGAGACTGCGGTCGCGCTGCTGGCCACGGCCGCCTGCGGCGCGATCTGGTCGAGTTGCGCCCCGGATCTCGGGGCGACGAGCGTCCTCGACCGCTTCCGCCAGATCGGACCCAAAGTGCTGTTCGCCGTCGACGGCTATCGCTACGGCGGCAAGCCCTTCGACCGTCGCGGGCTCGTGGCCGAGCTGGTGGCGCAGTTGCCCACGCTCGAGGCCGTCGTCTTCATCGATTACCTCGAACCGAACGGCCAGGCGCATCGAGTAGTTCCCGTCCGCGACGGGCTGCGGGCGATCGCCTGGTCAGAAGCCATCGCCACGCCGCAGCCCCCGCGGTTCGAGGCGGTCGCTTTCGAGCATCCGCTTTGGATCGTCTATTCGTCGGGCACGACCGGGATGCCGAAGCCGATCATCCACGGCCACGGCGGCGCGCTGCTCGAGGCGATGAAGGGCTCGGCGCTGCACCTCGGGATCACGGCCGACGACCGCATGATGTGGTTCTCGTCGACCAGCTGGATCATGTGGAATCTCTGGATCGGCAACCTCGCGCTCGGGACGACCTTGATCCACTACGACGGCAACCCGGGCTATCCGGATCTCGGGACGCTCTGGCGGCTGGCGGCAGATTCCCGGGCCACGTTCTTCGGCACCAGCCCGGCGTTCATCGCGCAGTGCATGAAGGCCGGCGTCTCGCCGCGCCGCAGCTTCGACCTGGCTTCGTTGCGGACCATCGGTTCGACCGGATCGCCGCTGACCGACGAAGCCTATCGCTGGGTCTACGCCGAGGTCGCCGACGACCTGCTGCTCGCGTCGATTTCGGGCGGCACCGACCCCGGTGCCGCGTTCCTCAGCGCCGCGCCGACGCTCCCGGTCTATGCCGGCGAAATGCAATGCCGCAACCTCGGTGCGGGGATCGCGGCGTTCGACGACGACGGCAAGCCGGTGATCGGCCAGGTCGGCGAGCTGGTCTGCACTACGCCGATGCCCTCGATGCCGCTCGGCTTCTGGGGCGACGACGACGGCGCGCGCTATCGCGCCAGTTATTTCGAGACCTGGCCCGGCGTCTGGCGTCATGGCGACTGGCTCGAG
>JBEVJQ010000193.1:0-3786 GCA_040510055.1 Burkholderiaceae bacterium
AATCTACCCGTCAGGTTCGACTGGCTGCAGGTGTTCCCCGGGCGCCTCGAGCAAGGGACCTTGAGAGCAATTTGCCAAGGCGCCATGCCACACTTCCTCAGCCTGCCGATCACAGTAACTTGCGCAGTCCACCGATTGGAATTGGACCTTGGTCCAACAGACCCGCAGTGCCCGCTGGCCAAGGTCCGAGCGCATCGCCTCGGTGCTCTCCCAGGAGCACGGTGGTTCGATTGCTATGCTGTCAGGCGCTGTTGAGCCCCGCAGCGAACGCGGCGCGATGTGGCGCAACGCGGCCCGCCGCGGATCACCGGTCCGTGCGCGACTCGCTCGGTTCGGCTCAGGGCTGGCCAGTCCGCCTGGTCCGCGACCAGTCACCCGAAGACCGAGCCGTCCTCTGATCGCGCGACCGCGCCAGGCCAGACCGGATGGCCCAGGACGCCCAGGCTGTCGAACAGCGTCGCCAGCTCCTCGACCGGCAGCGGCTTGCTGAACTGGAAGCCCTGGCCAGCCGCTCGGCGATGTCCGGATCGACGCGATAGCTCTCGTCACCGTCGAGCTTGACGAACCAGATTCGGCGCGGTGAGAACGGATCACTGATGGTCGACCGTGGTGCCGGACATTGCTCCGATGAGGCGACGCCGACGAAGGAAGCGGCGTCGCCGTGAAAGTGCGCCACAACATGCCTTCGACTCTTTTCGAACGCCAAGGCCGCCGATCCGGCCGACCCGTCCGGCCAACCGTCCTTGGCTCATAATCGCCGTCCGCAGCGACCTCGCCCCGCGACCGATGACCGCCCCCGCCTTCCAGTCAGCCTTCCTCGGGACCCTGCAGGCCCGCGGCTACATCCACCAGGTCACCCACCCGGAGGAGCTCGACGCCGCGGCCGCAGCCGGCATCGTCACCGGCTACATCGGCTTCGATGCCACCGCGCCATCGCTGCACGTGGGCAGCCTGATCCAGATCATGCTGCTTCGTCGGCTCCAGCAGGCCGGTGGTCGCCCGATCGTCATCATCGGCGGCGGCACCACCAAGGTCGGCGACCCGACCGGCAAGGATGCGTCGCGACCGCAGTTGAGCGACGCGACCATCGCGGCCAACATCGCCTCGATCCGGCGCGTCTTCGAGCGCTTCCTGGTCTTCGGCAGCGGCCCGACCGACGCCGTCATGGTCGACAACGACGAATGGCTCTCGCGCTACGGCTACGTGCAGTTCCTGCGCGAGTACGGAACGCATTTCACCGTCAACCGGATGCTGGCGTTCGATTCGGTCAGGCTGCGGCTCGAGCGCGAGCAGCCGATGACGTTCCTCGAGTTCAACTACATGCTGATGCAGTCGGTCGACTTCCTCGAGCTGAACCGCCGCTACGGCTGCGCGCTGCAAATGGGCGGCTCCGACCAGTGGGGCAACATCACCTCGGGGGTCGACCTGGTGCGGCGCGTCGACGGCAAGCCGGCGTTCGGCCTGACGACCCCGCTGCTGACCACCGCGGCAGGCGGCAAGATGGGCAAGACGGCGCAAGGCGCGATCTGGCTCAACGCCGACCTGCTGAGCGCATACGACTACTGGCAGTTCTGGCGCAATGTCGACGACGCCGACGTCGGCCGGTTCCTGCGGTTGTTCACCGAACTTGCGCTCGACCAGATCGCGGCACTCGAAGCACGCGAAGGCGCCGGCGTCAACGACGCCAAGAAGGCACTGGCCGACGCCGCGACCACGATGCTGCATGGAGCCGAGGCCGCGGCTACCGCGCGGTCGGCCGCCGAGGCGGCGTTCGAACAGGGCCGGCTGTCGGCCGACCTGCCGACGGTCGAACTGGCCCGCGCCGACGTCGTCGGCGCGATGATTGCGGCACTGGCCACGCGCGCCGGGCTGACAGCGTCGAACGGCGAGGCGCGCCGCCTGGCCCAGGGCGGCGGGCTGCGCCTCAACGACGCCCCGGTAGCCGACGCAACCCGTGCGATCGCGGCTTCCGACCTCGATGCTGACGGCGTGCTCAAGCTGGCCGCCGGAAAGAAGAAGATCGTGCTGGTCCGCGTCGCCGGCGGCGCGGGCGGCTGAGGCGACGGCAGCGGCGCCAGTCTGTGCGCGCTTCGCGGCGGGCGGGGTGACGCTCGATCAGGGGGCGAACGAACGGCAGCCGAAAACCGCGACAATCGCCTCGCCCCGTTCGCGATCGGACGGAACCGCCAGCCGAGCCCGCCATGTCGCTTCGCCCCACGCTCGATTTCCTGCTCTACGACTGGATCGATGCCGAATCGTTGACCACGCGCGAACGCTTCGCCGACCATTCGCGCGAGACCTTCGATGCCGTCCTCGACACCTGCGAAAGGATCGCGCGCGACAAGTACGCGCCGTACAACCGCACGGTCGACATCGAAGAGCCGCGGTTCGACGGCGAGAAGGTGATCCTGCCGCAAGCCACTCACGACGCCCATGCGGCGTTCGCCGAATCGGGGATGCTGGCAGCCGCCCAGGACTACGCGGTCGGCGGCATGCAACTGCCGTACACGGTGCAGGCGGCGGCCAACAGCTTCTTCGCGATGGCCTCGGTCAGCATCGGCTCGGGCCTGCTCACCACCGGCAACGCCAACCTGTTGATGACGCACGGAACCGAGCGTCAGAAGACGGTGTTCGCCCGCAACGAGTTCTCGGGGCGCTGGTCCGGAACGATGTGCCTTTCGGAGCCCCAGGCCGGCTCGTCGCTCAGCGACGTGGCCACACGCGCCGTCCCCGATGGCGACGACTACGATCGTGATCCGCTCGGTCCACGGTATCGCCTGACCGGCAACAAGATGTGGATCTCGGCCGGCGAACACGAGCTGACCGAGAACATCGTTCACATCGTCCTGGCGAAGATCCCCGATGCCGATGGCCGGCTGATCCCGGGAACGCGGGGGATCTCGCTGTTCATCGTCCCGAAGCGGCTAGTCGACGCCGAAGGCCGGCTGACCGGCGCGCGCAATGACGTCGCCCTGGCCGGGCTCAATCACAAGCTGGGCTGGCGCGGGACGACGAACACGCTGCTCAACTTCGGCGAAGGCCGCTTTCCCGTCGGCGACAAGGCCGGGGCGATCGGCTACCGCGTCGGCGCGCCGGGTGACGGACTGCGCTGCATGTTCCATATGATGAACGAGGCGCGGATCGGCGTCGGTACGGCGGCGACGATGCTCGGCATGGCCGGCTACTACGCTTCACTCGACTACGCCAAGAACCGGCCCCAGGGGCGCCCGGTCGGCGCCACGGGCAAGGATCCGACGCGGCCCCAGGTGCCGATCATCGAGCACGCCGACGTCAAGCGGATGCTGCTGGCGCAGAAGTCCTATTGCGAAGGCGCGCTCGCCCTCGAGCTCCATTGCGCGCGGCTGGTCGACGAGCAGAAGACCGGCGCCCCCGGTTCGGCCGACGAGGCGCGGCTGCTGCTCGAGGTGCTGACTCCGATCGCGAAGAGCTTCCCCAGCGAGTGGTGCCTCGAGGCCAACTCGCTGGCGATCCAGATCCACGGCGGCTACGGCTACACCCGCGATTTCCCGGTCGAGCAGTACTGGCGCGACAACCGGCTCAACATGATCCACGAGGGCACCCACGGGATCCAGGCGGCCGATCTGCTGGGTCGCAAGGTCCGGATGGAAGGAGGCCGCGGGCTCGCGCTGCTCGGCGCCCGGGTCGGCGCCACGATCGGACGAGCGCGCACGCAGCCGGCACTGACGGAACATGGGCAGTCGCTGGCCGAGGCGTTCGACCGGCTGGTCGCTGCCACCCGTTCGGCCTGGGCCACCGGCGACCCGG
>JBEVJQ010000194.1:0-6054 GCA_040510055.1 Burkholderiaceae bacterium
TAGCCGATGTTGTAGCCGATGGTGTCGTTGAACAGCACGGTGTCCTGTGGGACGATCCCGATCGCGGCGCGCAGGCTTTCCTGGGTCACTTTGCGAATGTCCTGGCCGTCGATCAGGATCCGGCCGCCGGTGACGTCGTAGAACCGGAACAGCAGGCGCGCGAGCGTCGACTTGCCGGCGCCGGAGGCGCCGACCACAGCCAGGGTCTGTCCCGCCGGGATCTCGAAGTCGACGCCGCTGAGGATCGGCCGCTTGCGGTCGTAGTCGAACGAGACATCTTCGAAGCACACCTTGGGCGCCCGGCGCAAGGTGCCGCCGGCCGCGCCTGCACCCGCATTGATATTGGCGCCCACGCCGGTGCGCTCGCCAAGACCCACGCCGGGGCCCGCGCCGGAGCCTGCGCTGATGCCCGCGCCCGCGCCTGCTCCTGCGCTGGCGCGCGCGCCCGCTCCCACGCTGGGGCCCGCGCTGGCACTGGCACTGGCACTGGCACTGGCGCTGGCATTGGCATTGGCGTTGGCGCTGGCATTGGCCAGCACCAGCGGTTTCGCATCGGCCGCATCGGCCACGTCACGGTGCTCGTCGAGCAGGCCGAACAGCCGCTCCATGTCGGTCAGACTCTGACGGATCTCGCGATAGAGCACGCCGAGGAAGTTGAGCGGGATGTAGAGCTGGATCATGAACGCATTGACGAGCACCAGGTCGCCCAGTGTCATCTCGCCGCTGGCCACGCCCACCGTCGCGCGCCAGACCATCGAGGTCACGGCCAGTGCGATCACGGCCGATTGGCCGACGTTCAGCAGCGACAACGTGGTCTGGCTCTTCACGGCCGCGCGCTCCCAGCTCTGCAGGCTTTCGTCGTAGCGCCGCGCCTCGAAGCGCTCGTTGCCGAAGTACTTGACCGTCTCGTAGTTGATCAGCGAGTCGACGGCGCGGACGTTGGCCCGTGTGTCCAGTTCGTTCATCGACCTCCGAAACGCCGTCCGCCATTCGGTGACCACGATGGTCCATCCGACGTAGATCGCGAGCGCCGTCACCGCGATCAGGACGAAATCGCGGTGGTAGTTCCAGACCAGGTAGCCGAGCACGAGCGCGATCTCGATTGCCGTGGGCAGGATGCTGTAGATGGTGTATGAGACGAGGCTCGAGACGCCGCGGCTGCCGCGCTCGATGTCACGCGTCAAGCCGCCGGTCTGGCGTTCGAGGTGGAACCTGAGCGACAGCGCATGCAGGTGACGGAAGACCTTGAGCGAAATCTCGCGGACCGCGCCCTGGGTCACGCGAGCGAAGACCAGCTCGCGCAGTTCGGTGAACAGCGTCGTCGACAGCCGCAGCAGGCCATAGCCGACGACCAGCCCCACAGGGACGGCAACCATCGCGGCAGTCGCAGTGCCGACAGCCGTTCCCCCTGACGCCGCCCCCGCGGCCGCGGCGCCCCCGGCCGACGGATCGAAGGTGTCGACGATCCGCTTGAGGACGATCGGCACGCCGACATTGGCCAGCTTGGCGCTCACCATGAAGGCCAGCGCGAGCACGATCCGGGCGCGGTATTGCCAGAGATACGGGAAGAGGGTCTTGAGCGTTGTCCAGCCGGAGCGGGAACCGTGGCGCGCCATGCCGGTAATATACGAGCCGCCGTTGCCGCGGCCGTTCGCGGATCCCGGGAAGAAGGAGTGCCATTCGCGTGACGCGCATCATCGCGCCCCTGATTGCCCTCCTCCCCGTTGCCGTCGCGATCGTCGCGGCGCTGCCGGTGGCCATCGCAGACGACCGGCTGACGCACGACCGGCTGACGCACGACCGCCTGGCGCAAGCCGAGGCCGCGCGCCCGGCGATCGTCGAGGGGGGCGGGGTCGCCCGCTCGCTACGGCTGCTGACCTTCAATGTCGAGCACCAGATGTCGGCCGAACGGTTCGATGCCTGGTTGCGCTATTGCGAGCCGGCCCGGTGGCAGGATCCGATCGACCCGGCCACGGGCCGCAGCCGGCGGCCGGAGTCGCTGACCTATTGCAACGCGCTCGATGGCACCGATGGTCGCGGCAACCGGCTGTTCGCGCCGGTCCACGGCGCGGCACAACGGGTGGCCAAGCGCGACGCGCTGCGCGCGCTGATCGCCCGGGCGCAAGCGGACATCGTCCTGCTGCAGGAAGTAAGCGATGCCGCATCGGCCCGCGAACTGCTCGGCGACGAATACACCGTGGTCTCGACCGCCGAGTCGCCGGGCGCACCGGGCCAGGCGCCGATCGCCCAGAACATTGCCATCGGCTGGCGAACGACGGCACCGCTGCCGGTTTCGGACCCGGAAGTGGTCACCGGACTGTCGCAGGGCGGCGCCGACGGCCGACGCACGCGTCCGGGACTGGCCGTGACGGTGACGCTCGCCGGCGGAATGCGGGTCGCGATCCTCAATGTCCACCTGAAGGCCGGCTGCAGGATGGGCCGGCTCGACGAGGCGCCCAGTCGCGATCCGGCCCGGGCCGAGCGCCGCGAGTCCGACTGCCGCGTGTTCCAGCGCCAGGTACCGGCGCTCGAGGACTGGGTCGATCGCAAGCTCGGACTTGGCTATGGCGTCGTCGTCGCCGGCGATTTCAATCGCGACCTGCTGCACGAGATCCGCGAACGGCTGCCGGCGCGCAACGACGGCAGCCCCCGCGGCGATCCGCCCCGCGACCCCGGCCGGATCGCGAGCCTGCTCGCCGAGATCAGCGACGAGGCGCCGTACGCGGCGTGGTTCTCGCTGGTCCGGACCGGCGACTATCCGAAACAGAGCCAGTGCCATCGCGCGATCGACCAGTTCATCGTCAGTCGCAACGTCGAGCCGCTGCTCGACAAACCGTTGCGCGAGCACCGTGTCCGCGTGCTGCCATTCGCCGAACCGATTACGCTCGACCGCGTCCGCCCTAGCGACCACTGCCCGCACCTGCTGGCGCTGGGGCTGGGCCACGGGACGCAACGACGGATCGGGCGTTGAGAGCGGCCTTCGCCTCGACGCCGTGCCACGGGTCCGGACCTTCCCCTCAAGCCAATCGCCACGGAGCGACGACCATGGTCACCAAGCGCCCTCCGGCAACGACCTCGACCCGCGCGCCCACCGTTACCGGCGGCCAGCTGGCGACCACCGGCCGGATCGCCCATCCCGACCGCGGTCCCGACGATGCGCTGCCACTCGGGCGGATGCCGGTGCTGCGCGTGGTCCCGATGCCGGCCGACGCCAATCAGCACGGCGACATCTTCGGCGGCTGGATCATGTCGCAGGTCGACATCGCCGGCGGCGTGATCGCCGCGGCGGCCGCTCGCGGCCGCGTGGCCACGGTGGCCGTCAACTCGTTCGTGTTCAAGGAACCGGTCCTGATCGGCGACCGGGTCAGCTTCTATGGCGAGGTGGTCCGGATCGGCAACACCTCGATCACCGTCAATGTCGAGTGCTATGCCGAGCGCAACCCCGCCGAGCAGCACGTCGCCAAGGTTACCGAGGCGACACTGACCTACGTCGCCACCGACACCCAGCGCCGGCCGCGATCGGTACCGCGCCCCTGAGGGCTGGCCAGGGCCGGATCGGACGGGCATCATGACGACCGGAGGCGTCCATCACTGATGGAGCGATGGGCATGGGACGACTGCTGCTGCTGGCGGCCACGCACCTGGCAACGCTGGCGATCGGCGTCGGGATCGGCATCTACCTGCTGCCGATCCTGACAGCACCGAAGGGGCCGACGGCCGCCGAGGCCCGCGACGCCGCGCGCCAGGCGACGTTTTCCGGTCAGTTCCGGCGCGACCTTCGCGACAGCGACTTCCTGCACTGGGGCGAAGGGACCATTTCCGTCAGCCGCGACCGGATCGTGCTGGTTGGCAAGCTGGCGCCGGGCCCTGACTACAAGCTCTACCTTTCGCCGCAGTTCGTCGAGACCGAGGCCGATTTTGCCCGCCTCAAGTCGCAGATGGCTCGCGTCGGCGACGTGAAGACCTTCGAGAACTTCGTGATCAAGGTGCCCGAGACGATCGACGTCGGACGCTATGACACCGTGATCGTCTGGTGCGAATCGTTTTCGCAGTTCATCACGGCGGCGCGGTATCGCTGACATGCTTGCCGTGGCCCGATTTGCCTGAACGTGGGCTGGACCTGGTCTGGACGGCCTGCTGGTCTGGACGGCCCGCTGGTCTGGACGGCCTGCCTGCCTGGACAGCCCGGCCCTGCCTGGACAGCCCGGACCTGCCCGGACCCGCCTCGAGGGCCCTGGACGCGGGACCTGAACCTACACTGAACGAGGAGGTGAGATGCGTACCGATCACGATCCCGAAGGATTGCGTCTGCCGATCAAGCTCGATTCGGCCAGCAATGGTGAATACGTGCCGATTCCGCTGGCCCCGGTCCACCACCGCGCGCGCGCCCTCGCCGCGGCTGCGGCCACGGACAACGCGCGCCGACTGGGGTTCGGTCGCCGGGGATTCCTGGTCTCGGCCTGCGGTGCCGCCTCGACACTGCTGGCGATGAACGAGGCCTACGCTGCCACCGGAACGCGCGGCGGCTTCTTCCAGATCGAGCCCGAGGCGGCGCGCGACCTGCAATTGGCGCGCTCGACGCTCGACGGCAACGAGCTCGTCTTCGATGTCCAGGGGCACTTCGTCAACCCGACGGGTGACTGGCTGAAAACTCTGTCGGCCGGCGACCGGCCGTTCCAGGGTTTCACCTCGTCGGCGCGTTGCGCTCCGCACCGCGGTCCCGGCGCGCTCGACTACCTGAACTGCATCGGTCCCGACCAGTTCATCAAGGACGTGTTCCTCGACTCGGACACCGACCTGATGGTGTTGTCATTCGTCCCGTCGACGCGCGAAGAGGAACCGCTGACGATCGAAGAGGCGACGGCCACGGCGCGGATCGTCGAGCGGATGGAGGGGACACACCGCCTGTTGCTCCATGGCCGCGTCAATCCGAACCAGCGCGGCGACCTCGAGGCGATGGACGCGCTGGCCGAACGCTACCGGATCTCGGCGTGGAAGACCTACACCCAGTGGGGACCGGGCGGCAAAGGCTTCTTCATGGACGACGACGCCGGGATTGCGCTGATCGAGAAGGCGCGCAAGCTCGGAACCCGGAACATCGCGATCCACAAGGGGCTGCCGTTCGGCCCGCGCTCGTACGAGCACTCGACCTGCGTCGACATCGGCCGCGTCGCCAAGCGCTTTCCCGACGTCAACTTCCTGATCTACCACTCGGGCTTCGTCTCCGACAAGGCCGAGGGTCCTTACGATCCGAAACGCACCGACGGGGTCGACGCGCTCGTGACCAGCCTGCGCGAAAACGGCGTTGCGCCGAACAGCAACGTCTATCCCGAGCTCGGTTCGACCTGGCGCCTGGCGATGCGCGATCCGGATACAGCCGCCCACATCCTGGGCAAGCTGATCAAGGCCTGCGGCGAGAACAACGTGCTCTGGGGGACGGACTCGATCTGGTACGGCTCGCCCCAGGACCAGATCCAGGCATTCCGCACGTTCCAGATTGCGCCGGAACTACGCGACAAGCACGGCTATCCCGAGATGACGCCGGCGCTGCGCGCGAAGATCTTCGGCCTGAACGCGCTGGCGATCTATCCGATCGAGCCGGACGTGGTGAAAAAGCACGTCCGCCGCGATCGCGTCTCGAACGAACGCGACGAGTACCGCGAGCGACCCGATCCGTCGTTCCTGACCTACGGGCCGAAGACGCGGCGCCAGTTCCTGAACCTGCTGGCGCGAAGCTGAGCGGCAAGAAGAAGAGAGGCGAAACGACATGGCAACGGGGAAAGGCGAACCGGACCTGGCCCGCGGCGAACCGGACCTGGCCCGCGACCAACCGGACCCGGCGCGCGACGAACGGGGCCCGGCTCGCGACGAACCGGACGCGGACCGCATCGAATCGGACCCGGCCCGCGACCAGGCGAGCCCGGACCCGGGCCGGCCGGCGCTGCCCGATCGGCTGTCGGTCGATCCCTCCAGCCCGTACCACGTGCCGTCGGTGTTCGAGCATGCGGTCGGCATCCGGTTCAACGGCAAAGAGCGGTTCGGCGTCGAGGAGTA
>JBEVJQ010000195.1:0-3605 GCA_040510055.1 Burkholderiaceae bacterium
CTCGCCCGTCCGATCATCGCCATCTGACCGAAACGCGGGCACGATAGGTTATGCGGACCCTCCCAAGGCACCTGGTCGCCGGGCCCGACTGAGATCAGGGGCCATGGCCCCCGGCAAGCGGGGGCTCAGCGCCGGGTCTCGTCGTGATAGTCGGAGGCGCCGCGTTTCCAATACGACGCGACGCGCATGGCTTCGCGCGGATGGCCGTTGCTGACCATGATCGCGCGCAGCCGGGCCATCATCGAGGCCTCTCCTGCGCACCAGGCATAGCCCTCGCCGGCCGGCAGGCTCAGCTCGCCGATCGCGGCGACCAGATCGTCGCCGGTCGCGACCCGCCGTGTTTCGACCCGGGCGGAGTTTCGCAGGTCCTGCAGCGGGGTGTCATCGGATAGCTGGACGACGACGATCGCGTGCGCGTCCGGCGGCAGCTCCTCGAGCCGGCGGGAGATCGCCGGTACGGCGGTCGCGGAGCGCTTCCAGGCGCACGATTTCGCCGTCGCGCTGACGCAATTCATGGCGGACGCGCTGGACGCGCCGCACTTGTCCGGAGTATTCCATTGGACGGCTAATTAGTTGACAATATCTACTATCATGCGCAAAACACTTGACCATGTCAACCAAAAGGTCGTGGCGCAGCCGTCCGCGGTCGACGTATTCGAGGCGATCCACACCGTCATGCACCTCTACCGTGGCGGACAGTACCGGGACAGCCCCAGCAACCTGACTCACCTCGAGGGCAAGGTACTGGGATTCTTCGCGCGCCATCCGGGCGCGACGCAGAAACACCTGGCCGTGCACTCGGGGCGGGACAAGGGCCAGCTCGCCCGCCTGATCGGCAGCCTCAGGGAGCGCGGCCTGTTGGACGCACGAACCGACGAGGAGGACCGTCGCAGCGTCCGACTGCAGCTGACGGCCGATGGCCGCGCCGATCTCCAGTCTCTGGAGCGTCGCAGCCGCCGCATAGCCGAACGGGCAGTGGCCGACCTGAGCCACGACGAGCGCGGGCAGTTACTGGCGCTGCTGAGCAGGGTTCGCGCGAGTCTCGAGCAGGCGACCTGAAGCGGCCGGAAGCCGCTGCTCAGCTGAACAGTGCGCGCGCCTCGTCGGCGCCGATCAGGTACTCCTCGCCACAGAATTCGCAGCGGACTTCGACCAACCCCTGCTCGCGAACGATCGAATCGACTTCGGCCTGGCCGAGCATCTTCAGCATCGATTCGACCTTGTGGCGAGAGCAGTTGCAAACGAAGCGGGGTGCCGCGCCCTCGTGCACGGTCGGCGCCGATTCCCAGAACAGCCGGACCAGCAGCTCGTCGACCGGGCATTCGAGCATCTCGACGCGTGACAGTGTCCCGGTCAGGGCGAGGATCCGGTTCCAGCCCTCGTCGCTAGCGTCCGGCTGCTGGTTGCTGCCTCGTGAGGGCCCGGCACCGCTGCCGGCCGAGCGCTCGGCCGACGCGTTGCGGCCGCGCGTGCCGGCGGACGAGTCAGTGTCCCGGGACGACTCGGTGTCACGGGTCGACTCGGTGTCCCCGGACGACTCGGTGTCACGGGACGACTCGGTGTCACGGGACGACGGGGTGTCGCTGGAAGAATCGCCGTTTCCGGACGGCGCGCCGTCACCGGCCCGGTCGCGCCCGGCGGCTGGCTTGCCACCGTCGCCGGGCATCCGCTGCAGCAGCAGTCCGAACGCCCGTTCATCGTCGGCCGCGAGCCAGAGCCGCGTCGGGACCTGCTCGCTGCGCTCCATGTAGTTCTCGAGCAGTTCGGCGACGGTGTCGCCTTCGAACGGCACGATCCCCTGGTAGGGGGCCGCCAGCGGGCTCGAGCCGGCCGCGGCGCCGGGAGTTGGGATCAGCGTGACGACGAACCGGGCCTGATGCAGCGGTGCCAGCAGATCGGACAGTGACGCATCGGGCACGATCCGCGAGCCTTCGCGGATCTTCACCGTTGCCCGGAAGCGGCCGTCGCTCTCGCACTCGACGACGAACAATGCCACCGGTCCCTGGCTCTGGATCTGCAGCACCAGTGCACCATCGAACTTCAACGAGGCCGACAGCAGCAGCCCCGCTGCCGACAGTTCGCCCAGCCGCTGACGCAGATTCGGGCTGATCTCGCGCGCTTCGTGGGTTCGATGACGGCGCGCGACCTCCTTCCAGGCCGATTCGAGCCGAACGACCTGGCCGCGGACGCGGTCGCGCGGGAAAGTGAACCGCAGCAGCCGGTCGGACCCGGCCGGTGGCAGTCGTTGACTCATCCTGCCGGTTTCAATCCCTTCCGAAAGGCCCTGGCGCGTTCGACGTAGCTCGCAGCCGAGCGACGCAGGCCTTCGATCTCGGCCTCCGACAGCGGGCGCGCCACCTTCGCCGGCGTTCCGATGATCAGCGAGCCGTCGGGAAACGCCTTGCCTTCGGTGACGAGCGCACCGGCACCGACGAGGCAATGACGGCCGATCTTCGCGCCGTTGAGAACCACGGCCTGGATCCCGATCAGCGACTCGTCGCCGATCGTGCAGCCGTGGAGCATCACCTGATGGCCGATCGTCACTCGCTCGCCGATCAGCAGTGGAAATCCCGGGTCGGCGTGCAGGACGGCGTTCTCCTGGACGTTGCTCTGGCGGCCGATCCGGATCGGCTCGTTGTCGCCCCGGATCACGGCACCGAACCAGGCGCTGCTCTCGTCGGCCATGTGGACTTCGCCGATCACCATCGCCGACGGGGCGACCCAGGCGTCGGAGGCGATCCGGCCGATGCGATCGTCGATTTGATAAACGGGCATGGTCTTGACTTCCGTCCGGTCTCAGGAGCGTTCAGTGTAGCGGCACTGCCGGCAGCCATCGCAACCGGCCGGGCCGGGCAATTCGACTCCCTGGCCCGTCGGCTTCTCTCGCGGGCGCCCGATCCTTCTCGTGCCCTTCGGGCATCTCGCGCGCGACGATCGCCGCCAGCGGCCGTGCGGGCTCGGGAAGCGGGTGCTACATTCATCGATCGCCTTTCGAGCCCCTCTTGAGCTACCTCCCGCAGCATGCCAGCCGGTCGCAGTACCTGGAGATCCGAGGACTGCGTTACCACCTGCGGCAATGGACGACCGGGCCGGGGCCGTTGCTGGTCATGCTCCATGGCTGGATGGACGTCTCGGCATCGTTTCAGTTCGTCGTCGACCACCTGGCCCTCGGGTGGCGTGTGGTGGCACCCGACTGGCGCGGCTTCGGCGAGACCGCGGAGAGCGGTGCCGACAGCTATTGGTTCGCCGACTACCTGGCCGACCTCGATGCGATCGGCAACCAGCTGTCGCCGGAGCAGCCGTTCGCCGTCGTCGGACATTCGATGGGCGGCAACGTGGCGATGCTCTATGCCGGCATCCGGCCGCATCGGGTCGCCGCGGTCGTCAATCTCGAAGGGTTCGGTCTGAATCGGACCGAGCCGGGCCAGGCAGTCGAGCGCTACCGCTGCTGGCTCGACGACCTGAACAGACCGGCCCGCTTTCGCGGCTATCGCGACCTCGATGCGGTCGCCGACCACCTGACCCGCGTCAACCCGCGGCTCGAACGCGGGAAGGCCGTGTTTCTCGCGCCGTTCTGGGCGCGCCGCAATGGCGATGGCTACGAG
>JBEVJQ010000196.1:0-3156 GCA_040510055.1 Burkholderiaceae bacterium
TCTTGCCGCCGCGCCCGCCGGCGGCGGGAGCGCCATTCGCAGCCGAGCCGCCGGCCGTCGACCCGGTGGCCGCCGCCTGCGCCGGGCCCTCGACTTCGCCGCGCGGCGTGACCGTGATCGAGACCTCGGCGCCGCCGCGGCGAACGACGAACGCGAGCGCCCGGTCGGGATGCGAGCGGATCGTGTCGATCAGGGTCCGGCTGCGGCGGACCGGCTGGCCTTCGACCGACAGCACCTCGTCGCCCGGCGTGAGCCCGGCCGCGGCCGCGGCGCTGTCGGCAATGACGCTGCCCACGACGATCTTGCCGGCGGCAAGTTCGACCCCGAGCGTGCGGGTGAAGTCGCGCTCGAGCTCGCCCTCGGGCAGCTGCGCGGTCTCGATCGCCACCGTCCGGCGATCGCCCTGCCCGTTCTGCAGCTCGAGCCGCACCGGCCGCGTGTCGACGATGCCGTCGATCATCCGCAGCCGCATCTCGGTGAAAGTCGACACCGGCTCGCCGTCGACGGCGACGACCTTGTCGCCCTCGCGCAGCCCGGCACGTGCCGCCTCGGTGGCCGCCGTCGGTTCGCCGATCAGCGGTGCAGCCTCCTGGATCCCGGCCATCGCCAGCCAGGCGTAGAGCACGATCGCCAGCAGAAAGTTGGCGAGCGGGCCGGCAATCACGATCGCCGAGCGCCGGGCGAGCGACTGGCGGGTGAAGGCGCGATGAATCTCGGCCGGATCGATCTTGCCGTCCTCGCGCTCGTCGAGCATCTTCACGTAACCGCCGAGCGGAATCGGCGACAGGCTCCATTCAGTCCGGTCGCGACCGACCTTCCATGACAGGATCGGCTTGCCGAAACCGATCGAGAACCGCAGCACCTTGACGCCACACCAGCGGGCGACGAGGTAGTGGCCCAGTTCGTGGATGAAGACGAGCAGGGACAGGGCGAACAGGAAGGCGACCAGCGTCGTCATGTCAGCGAGACCTCCACTTGCGCATCGGCCGCCTCGCGGGCCTGCGCATCGAGCCGAACCGCCTCGGCGAGCGTGGCCGGCGCAGGCGCGCTCCCCAGCGCGGCCAGCACCGCTGCGTTGATCCGGGCGATGTCCGTGAATCGTATTCGCCCACCGAGGAAGCGGGCGACCGCGACCTCGTTGGCGGCATTGAGAACGCACGGCGCGCCGCCACCGCTGACCAGGGCCTCGCGGGCCAGCGCCAGGCAGGGAAATCGCGCCGGATCCGGGAGTTCGAACTCGAGTCGTCCGATCCGCGCCAGGTCGAGCGCCGCCGCGCCGCTGTCGATCCGTTCCGGATGGGCGAGCGCATGGGCGATCGGCACCCGCATGTCGGGATTGCCGAGCTGGGCGAGCGTCGAGCCGTCGATGTACTCGACCAGCGAATGAACGATGCTCTGCGGATGGATCAGGACGTCGAGTTGCCCGGGTGGCATGGCGAAAAGAAAGTGAGCCTC
Source organism: Burkholderiaceae bacterium (assembly GCA_040510055.1). Lineage (GTDB taxonomy): Bacteria > Pseudomonadota > Gammaproteobacteria > Burkholderiales > Burkholderiaceae_E > Lautropia. Next base: position 1,456 of record JBEVJQ010000196.1, read on the forward strand.
GATCAGTTCGAAGCCCTTGTTCATCATCGTCGCCGAATCCACCGAGATCTTCCTTCCCATCGACCAGTTCGGATGGGCACAGGCCTCCTCGGGGGTGACGGCATCGAGCGTGGCCAGCGCCCGGCGCCGGAACGGTCCGCCCGAGGCCGTGAGGATCAGGCGGCGGACGCCGGCACAGCCGCTTCCGGCCAGGCCGCGCGCGCCCGCCCCCGCCGGCGGCAGGCACTGGAACAACGCATTGTGTTCGCTGTCGATCGGCAGCAGCGTGACCCCCGACCGGCGGCAGCTGTCGATGAACAGGCGGCCCGCCATGACGATCGCTTCCTTGTTGGCCAGCAGCAGGGTGCCGGCCGTGCGCGCCGCCGCCAGCGTGGGCGCGAGGCCAGCGGCGCCGACGATCGCCGCCATGACGAGGTCGACCGGCATGGCCGCGACCTCGACCAGTTCGTCGCTGCCGACCGCGACCCGCGCAGTGGATCCGACGGCGCGCAGGCGCGACTCGACCCCGGTCGCCCGGCGACCGTCGGCGATCGCGACGACCTCGGGGCGATGGCGTCCGGCCAGCTCGACCAGCCGGTCGACGCTGCCATGGGCGGCCAGCGTATGGACGCGATAGCGGTCCGGATGGCGGCCGACGACATCCAGCGTGCTGGCACCGATCGACCCGGTCGCGCCGAGGATGGAGATGGTCTTCATTCAGGACTGCCGGTCATTCCCTGGATCACCAGCAGTGCCAGCGGCACGGTCGGGATCAGGGCGTCGATGCGATCGAGGACGCCGCCGTGGCCGGGGAAGATCCGGCCGCTGTCCTTGACGCCGCGGGCGCGCTTGAGCAGCGACTCGTGGAGGTCGCCGATCACCGACAGCGCCACCATCGCGACCAGTACCAGGATTGTTGCCACGATCCCGGCACGTTCGACCAGCCAGCGCGGAAAGACCGCGGCCAGCGTCGAATCGGCCGGAATCAACGCCAGTGTCGCGAACGACACCAGCAGCACGACGGCGAGCCCGCCGAGCGCGCCCTCCCACGACTTGCCCGGACTGACACGCGGCGCGAGCTTGCGCCGGCCGAACGCGCGCCCGACGAAGTAGGCGCCGATGTCGGCGATCCAGACCACCATCATCACCGTCAGCACCAGCTTCGGGTCGATCCGACGCAACTCGTACAGACCGAGCCATAGGCAAAACAGCGAGACGGCGGCGAAGGTCCGGGCGCCGAACGGAAACGGTCGCGCGCGGAACACGGCCGGCACGGCGAACAGCAGCCAGAAAAGCATGTCGAGCACCAGCAACGCGTTCTGCCAGCCGGCCTGGGCCCGGCCCGGGTCGCTTTCTCGCCACCACAGGCAGGCGATGGCGACGACCAGCAGTCCATTGGCCAACCAGGTCGGCGAACCGCGCGGCGACGATTCGATCGCCGGGACGGTCGCCGCGGCGACCGGTCCCAGCGGCGTCGGTGACGTGGTGGCGGCCGTCACCGACAACAGCGCCGAGGCCGGCAGGATCAGCCGCTGCCATTCGCGTCCCGCCAGCCACAGCCCCACGGCCACCAGCAACCCCCACGCCCAGGACGGGGCGAGGAACATCGGCAGGATCAGCACCACGCACAGGATGGTTGCCGTGATCACGCGTTGCCGCAACATCGTGACGTCCTTCGGGTTTCGGGCGCCGGTCCCGGGCCTCGTCGTTGTGTCCGTCAGG
>JBEVJQ010000197.1:0-10078 GCA_040510055.1 Burkholderiaceae bacterium
TCGTGCCGGCCAGGATCCGCTTCGACCCCCGCAGCGCGGGCGGCAGTTCATTGGCAACAGGAGTCCTCCGATGCCGAACCCAGTCGGCCGAGTCCGACGCCGCGAGGCGAGTGCAATCGCCATCACCGCGGCCGCAGTCCTCGCTGCCATGCATTCACCGGTTGCCGCCGCCCAGACGCCGAAATGGCCGACGCGACCGATCTCGCTGGTGGTCGGCAGTGCCCCCGGAGGCTCGAACGACACATTCGCCCGGGCGCTGGCGAAGCCGCTGCAGGAAGCGCTCGGCCAGTCGGTCGTGGTCGAGAATCGACCCGCTGGCGGCGGCATCATCGCCAACACGGTGGTCGCACAGGCGCCGCCCGACGGCTATCACTTCGTCGTGCTGTCGTCGACGTTCACCACCGGCGCTGCGATCCGCAGCAATCTCCAGTACGACCCGATCAAGAGTTTCCGACCGGTGGCGATGCTGGCCAAGGGTCCGTTGCTGGTCACCGTGGCAGCCGACTCGCCGTTCAAGTCGATCGAGGCGCTGGTCAGCGCCGCACGCGCCGAACCCGGCAAGCTCAACGACGGCACGTCGGGGCCCGGCAGCATCAACCAGGTCGCCACCGAATTGTTTGCCGGCGCAGCCGACATCAAGCTCACGCCCGTCCCTTACAAGGGCATGGGCCCGGCCACCAACGACCTGATCGCCGGCCAGATCCAGTTGCTGGTGGCGAGCGCGCCGTCGATCCTCGGACAGGTCAAGGGCGGTCGTGTCCGGGCGCTGGCCGTGACCACCGCGACGCGCTCGCCGGTGGCGCCGGACCTGCCGTCTCTCGAGCAGATCGGCTACAAGGGGAGCGCGAGCGAACTGTGGTGGGGCGTTCTGACCGCGGCCGCCACGCCGCAGCCGATCATCGACCGGATGAACGGCGAAATCAACCGCATCATCCAGTCCGAACAGATGAAGGACTTCCTGCTGCGCGAAGGCGCCGAAGCGGCGCCGATGAAACCGGAGCAGTTCGCCGCCTTCATCGCCGCCGAGATCGATCGCTGGAAGTCGGTGGCCGAGGCTGCCGGCATCAAGCCCGAGTGAGGCGGCGGTAGCAGCGGGGACGATGGCCGACACCGCGCCGGCGAGATTCGTCGCCACGGTCGACGACGCCGGCAGGTCAACGGCGCTGGCCGTCCAGGGCGACTGGGTGCTGGCCAATGCCAGTGCAATCGCCGGTGAACTGGAACGGCTGCCCCCGAGGCCGGGTGCCGCCGCCCGGATCGAGGGCTCGGGGTTGTCCGCCCTCGATACCGCGGGCGCGGGCTTGCTGATGGAAGTCGCCGACCGCCTCGGTGGTCGTGCGGTCGTCGAGTTCACCGGCCTGCGCGACGTCCACCGCAACCTGCTCGATCTGGTCCGCGAGCGCGCGTTCGAACCCGGCGAGCACATCAAGGAGCCCTATCACCACGCACTGGTCTGGACGCTCGGGCGCGCGGCTGCCCAGATCGAGCCGTTGGTCGAGAGCCAGATCCGCTATCTCGGGTATGTCGCGACGCTGCTCGCGCAGGCGGCGATCAGGCCGGCACGGATGCGCTGGCGCGAGTTCCTGATCCAGTGCGAGCACGCCGGGCTCGATGCCATCCCCGTAGTCGTCCTGATCACGTTTCTGATCGGCGTGGTCCTAGCGTACCTGCTGGGACTGCAGGCGGCGCAGTACGGTGCCAACGTGTTCGTGATCGATGGCGTCGCACTGGGCATGGTCCGCGAGTTTTCGCCGCTGCTGGTGGCGATCATCATCGCCGGCCGGTCGGGCGCGGCGTTCACCGCGCAACTGGGCACGATGCGCCTGACGCAGGAGACCGATGCGATCGCGATGATGGGCCTGTCGCCGGGCCAGGTGCTGATCGTCCCGCGGGTGCTGGCGTTGGTCGTCACGATGCCGCTGCTGGTGTTCGTCGGCGATCTCGCCGGATTGGTCGGCGCATCGGTCATCTGCCGCCTGATGCTCGAACTGCCGTTCGAGACCTTCATCGAGCGGATCCATTCATCGCTGGACGCGCGTCACGTGATCATCGGCATCGGCAAGGCCCCGGTCTTCGCGCTCACCATCGCCACCATCGCCTGCCGCCTCGGGATGACTGCCGAGCGCGATACCCGTTCGATCGGCATCGCCACGACGTCGACCGTCGTCCAGGCGATCGTCACCGTGATCGTGATCGACGCGGCGTTCGCCGTTGCGTTCCAGGCGGGCAAGCTTTGAGCGCATCGTCGAAGACCGACACGCTGATCGAGGCGCGCGACATCCACACGCGCTTCGGCGGCCAGGTGGTCCATTCCGGAGTCAGCTTCTCGGTCGGGCGCGGGGAACTGGTCGCGGTGATCGGCGGCAGCGGCAGTGGCAAGTCGACCCTGCTGCGCGAGCTGGTCGGCCTGCAGCGTCCGAGCTCGGGCGAGGTGCTGCTGTTCGGCGAGGACGTCTGGTCGGCAGAGAGCAGCAGGCTCGACGCGCTGCGCAAGCGCGTCGGCATGCTGTTCCAGGACGGCGCCTTGTTCTCGTCGATGAGTGTCGGCGAGAACGTGGCCGTGCCGCTGGTCGAACACACCCGGCTCGATCACGCCGCGATCGAGCGGCTGGTGATGCTGCGGATGGCGCTCGTCGGACTGGCGGCGGCCGACGCCGACAAGATGCCCAGCGAACTTTCCGGTGGGATGCGCAAACGCGCCGGGATTGCGCGCGCGTTGGCCCTCGAGCCCGAAATCCTGTTCCTCGACGAGCCGACCTCCGGCCTCGACCCGGTCACGGCCCGCCAGTTCGACCAGTTGTTGTTGTCGCTGAACCGCAGCGCGGGGCTCACGGTGATGCTCATTACCCACGATCTCGATACGCTGTTGGAAATCGCGTCGCGGATCGTCGTGCTCGGCAACGGCAAGGTAGTGGCCGACGGTTCCCTCGAGCAGATCCGCTCCCACGACGACTCCTGGCTCCGCTCGTATTTCGGAAGCCGCCACTGAGATGGAACCCGAAGGCCGCTACACCATCATCGGTTCGCTGGTATTGCTGCTGGCCGCGGTGACCATCTTCGCGCTGGTCTGGCTGAGCGGCTACTCGCGTATCTCCCAGCGCTACTACACGATCTATTTCGAGCGCCAATCGCTGCGCGGCCTGCAGGTCGGCGGCGACGTCAACATTCGCGGCCTGCGCGTCGGCCAGGTGATCAACTACAAGATCTCGCCGAGCAATGTCAATCGGGTCAAGGTCAACATCCGTCTCGACGAAGAGAGCCCGGTGAGCATCAACACCACTGCCATCATCAGCCGCAACCTGGTCACCGGCGTGGCTCGGGTCGACCTCGAGACGCCGAACCCGCCGGGCGATGTCCTGACGGCGATCGGTGCGGGCGAGACCTACCCGGTGATCCCGGAGGGATCGTCCGAATTCGATGTGTTCAGCGACGCATTCAACCGGATCGCGATAACGGGCGAGGAGGCGTTGCGCAACCTCAACGCTCTGCTCAACGAGGAAAACCGCCAGGCATTCAACCAGACGGTGGCTTCGCTGCGCGACCTGATGACAGGCCTGACGGGGCGGCTCGACACCCTCGACACTGCCGGGCGCGACCTCACGCGCACGGCCGAGGCGCTTCAGCAGTCCGGTGACCGGATCGCGTCGGCCGTCGAACAGACTACCGGTACTGTCAATCGGTCACTGAAGCCCCTCGCGACCGATGTCGGCACGACGATGCGCGATATGCGAACGCTGTTCGACCAGGCCCGCAAGACCGTGGCCGAACTGGGGGCGGCCACGGGCCGCCTCGAGCAGGCGTCGTCGCGGGCCGTGGTCAAGGCGGCCGAAGCCGCCGACGTCGGGCTGCTCGAACTGCGCTCGACCGCGCGCGACTTGCGGACCGCCGTCGACGGCCTGGGCCGCACGCTCGACAAGCTCTCCGATCCGCGCGCCGCGCTGCTTGGCCCCGGCGAGGGCCAGCTCGGTCCGGGAGAGCGGCGATAGCGCCGCTCGCGTCGCGCCGAGGTGGTCGGCGCCGCGGGCCCGGGCGCGCGCCGGCCGTCGCGCTTGTGCTCACTGCCGCGGTTATCGCAACCGGCTGCGGCTCGCTGCTCGGCTCGGGCCGGCCTTCGGTCTGGTACCTGCTCGAGGACCGGCAGCCGGACCGAGCACGTGGCTCGGGTGCGCCCGCAGAGCCGCCGCGAGCGGACACCGCCAGGTCCCAGCCGTCGAGTCCGCCGGCTACGGCAGGCGCGCCGCCGGCCGCGGCAGCCCAGCCAGCGGCCACGGCAGGCTCGCCGCCGGCCACCGGCCCACGATCGACTGCCGCGCCGTCGCTGCCGGGGCCGGCAGCGGGCGCCAGCGCGTCATCGGCAGCGCGGTCGCGACCGACGGCAGGACCACAGGCCAAGGCGACGCCGGCGTCGCCGAACGCCCGGCCGCGGCTGATGCTCTCGGCGCTTGCGGCCGGTCCGCTCTATGACAGTACCGGAATCGTCTTCGGCGGCCAGCCACCGGGGCCGCGGTCGTACTACCAATACGCGAACTGGTCCGAGCGGCCGTCAAGTCGGCTCATCGGACTGCTCGATGCCCGGTTGAACGGCCGGATCCGTGCGCAGTCGTACAACGAACGTCGCTTCGACTGGGTCGCGCTCGACACCAGCGGCTTGCCCGGAGACTGGCTGCTCGGCCTGCGGATCAAGGAGTTCTATCACGACACATCGCCGCCGCGGCATCGCGCCGTCGTCGCGGTCGATGCCGAACTGCTCGACTGGCAGGCCAAGACGCTGCTCGCACGACGACTGTTCCGCATCGAACAGCCGTTGTCCGATGAGAACGTGACCGCTGCGGTCGCGGGCCTATCAACCGCCACGACGCAATTGATCGACCAACTCGTCGAGTGGCTGGAATCGCTTGCGCCCGGTCGTGGCCCGGCAGAAGCAACCGATTGACGCGATGCAGGCGCGATGCCTGCCCCGACACCACCACCGCTGCCATCTGCCGGTCGCGGACCTGCCTGAGGACCTAAATCGATGACACGCCAGCTCCGCCCGGATCCTCCCCTGCCCCCCGCCGCAACCCTGATGCCGTCGTTGCCGAAGATCGCCGCCTTGCCTCTGACGAGCGCAATGCTGCCGCTCTCCAGGGTGCCGTCGTTCGGGCCGTCGGGTGTCAATCAACTCCTCGATTTCCATCAGCGATGGGTCGAACTCTGGACCAATAGCGCGCAAACCATCGCGCTTCGGTTCTGGCTGGCGCCGCCCTGGCTCGTCGGTTCGGCCTGGGTCCGCGATGAGTGGTGGCGGATGACGTCGGAAAAGGTTGCCGCATCGGGGGAGTCGATGACGGCGGCGATGATGAGCGCGATGGAGCCGGCGTCCTGGGGCCGAGACCCGTTGACGTTGACCACCGAACTGATGTTGGCACCGTACACCAAGCGAACGAGCGGCAATGCTCGCCGGCTGGCCTCGCGCGCGTTGCTCGGGCCGTTGCCGTTGCTGGCCGAAGCGGCGGCAGGCGCGCGCCGCGCCATCCGCAAGGACATCGGGCCTCGTCCCTTGCCCACCGTCTCCGGCCGTGGGCGCCGCCGCTGAGCCGCGCCTCTGGTCTTCGCAGAGTCCGCGCTGACCGCCGCGCCGCCTCCGCGCAGCGCAGCGCAGCGCAGTCAGCCCTTGGTGCCGTCGCCGCGTCCGCGGGCGATGATGCTGCGCCACAACTGCGAATCGTCCTGCCGCCCCATCCCCTCGGCCGAGGCCGCGGCGAACCGGCGGTGGGCAGCTTCGGCCACCCTGAGGTCTAGGCCGTTTGCCTTGGCGGCCTCGGCCACGAGCCCCAGGTCCTTGACGAAGATGTCGATTGCGCTCCGCGATGGCGGCGACGCCTGCAGCGCCCGCGGCCCCCGGTCGTTCATCATCCAGCTAGCGGCCGCGCTGCCGCCATAGACCTCGAGCAGTCGCGCCGGGTCGAGGCCCGCCGCCTGCCCCAGCGCAAGCGCTTCGCCGAGGACGGCGAGATGGACCCCGGCAAACAGCTGATTGATGGTCTTGACCATCGAGCCTGCGCCTGCCTTCGGACCGAAGTCGAACACCTTTGCCGCCATGTCGTTCAGTACCGGCCGGGCGCGGGCGAAGGCATCGGGCGCGCCGCTGGCCATGATCGTCAACGCCCCGGAACCGGCGCCGGCCACACCGCCTGAAACCGGGGCGTCGAGCAGCAGCCGACCATTGCGCTCGAGCTTCGTGGCCAGGCCCTCGATGAAGCCTACCGGTACCGTCGCGCACTGGATGATGACCGCGTCCGGCCGCAGGTGCGGTTCGATCGCGGCGACCACGGTGTCGACCTGGGCCGCATTGACCACGAACACGATGATCGGCGCGCAGCGTCGAGCCAGATCCGCGATGTCGGCCGCCGCCTCGCCACCGTCGGCCACCAGGCGGTCACGGGCCGCCGGGTCGAGGTCGTAGCCGACAACACGGCGACCCTTGCCAACCAGGTGACGGGCGCAGGCCGCCCCCATGGCGCCCAGACCGATTACGCCGACCGCGTCCGAAGGCGCCCCACTGGCGCCCGCGGCGGTCACCGCCCATACCTCGCGGCAACGGCGCCCGTCGTTGCCGGGGCCGCGCCGACCGCCGGCCGGTCATCGAGCCGCAGCAGCTCGCGAACGTGGCGCTCGACGCAGCGGGCGAGCGCGGCCAGGTCGTACCCGCCTTCGAGCACCGAGACCACACGACCGGACGCGGTTTCGTCGGCCAACTCGACGATCCGCCGACTGACCCAGCCGAAATCGTCGTCGGTCCAGCCGAGCTGGCCGAGATCGTCATCGACATGGGCGTCGAATCCGGCCGAGACGAACACCATTTGCGGTGCGAATGCCCGATACGGTCCGAGCCAGCCGGCCTCGATGGCGGCTCGCATGCACGCGCCGTCGGTATAGGCCCGTAGCGGCAGGCTGACGATGTTGTCGCCGAGCGGCCGGTCGCCGCTGCCCGGATAGAGGCCGGTCTGGAACGTCGACAGCATCAGCACGCGCTCGTCGCCGGCGAAGATCTCCTCGCTGCCGTTGCCGTGGTGGACGTCGAAGTCGAACAGTGCGATCCGTTCGATTCCGAGCACATCGAGCGCATGGCGGATGCCGACGGCCACGTTGTTGAACACGCAGAAGCCCATCGCGGCAGCGCGCGTGGCATGGTGACCCGGCGGGCGGATGTTGCAGAACGCGCTGCGGACCTCGCCGCTGGCGACCAACTCGGTGGCGCGGATCGCAGCGCCGGCGGCGTGCAGCGCAGCGCGGTACGAATGCGCATTCATCAGCGTATCGGGATCGAGCCGCAGGTAGCCCTCGCGCGGTGCCTGCTCGCAAACGGCATCGATGAAGGCGAGCGAATGCGCCCGTCCCAGTTGCTCGCGCGTGGCTGCGGGGGCTTCGACCTGGCGCAACCAGTCGAGGACACCCCGCGACAGCAGCCGGTCGTGGATCACGCGGACCCGGTCCGGACACTCGGGATGCCCCGGGCCCATTTCATGGAGCGCTGATGAATCGTGGCGAATGTAGGCGACGGTCATCTCAGGTATCTCCTCACCGCTGCTCGCGACTTCCCGGCGCCGACCCGCCGGTCGCGGTCAGGCGACGACCGCATCGGGCGGATCGGATCCACGATTGCCCCGTCGGCGCTGCGGTACGCGGCCATCCGAATGACGCACTGGAGCGGGTGATGGGGATCGAACCCACGTCTCGAGCTTGGGAAGCTGGCGTTCTACCATTGAACTACACCCGCGGTCGTCGGCGATTGCTGAACGCCGCCAGACCTTCCATTCTACGTCGCGCTCCGCGCTCCCATTCCGTCGCAGGTGGAGGGGTGGCGGAGACCACGGCCGCGGCGTCTCCTACAATCGACTCATGGACATCGTCCTCAACGGTTGCAGCCATCGGGTGGACCAGGGCATGCGCATCGACGGCCTGGTCGCCGCGCTCGGTTTTACCGGCAAGCGGATCGCGGTCGAGCGCAACGGCGAGATCGTCCCGCGCTCGCGCCACAGCGATACCGAGGTCCAGCCCGGTGACCGGATCGAAATCGTCGTCGCAGTCGGCGGCGGCTGACGATCCGCCCCCCGCGGCCACACCTCCCCGATGCGATCCGAGCCAGACGTGACCAACGCGCCCTGTAGACCGCGGCGGGCTGCGACGCAATCGAATCGACCCGATCGAATCGACCCGATCGAAGCAACCTGACCCAAGCGACCTGACGAACGAAATGCCAGCAACGACCACCACGACCGCTGCCATCACGGGCATGGATTCGCAATCGAACGGCGCCGACCGGCTGCGTATCGGCGCGCGCAGCTTCGACTCGCGGCTGCTCATCGGCACCGGCAAGTACCGCGATTTCGAGCAGACGCGACAGGCGGTCGAAGCCAGTGGCGCCGAGATCGTCACCGTCGCCATCCGTCGGACCAATATCGGCCAGAACGCCGGCGAGCCCAGTTTGCTCGACCACCTGCCCCCCGAGCGCTACACGATCCTGCCCAACACGGCCGGCTGCTATAGCGCCGAGGACGCGGTACGAACGCTGCGGCTCGCCCGCGAGTTGCTCGACGGCCATGACTTCGTGAAGCTCGAGGTCCTCGGCGATCCGCATACGCTCTATCCCGAGATGCCGCAGACGCTGCGTGCGGCCGAGACCCTGGTCCGCGATGGCTTCCAGGTCCTCGTCTATTGCAGCGACGACCCGATCCAGGCCAAGGTGCTCGAATCGATCGGCTGCGTCGCCGTGATGCCGCTGGCGTCGCTGATCGGCTCCGGCATGGGCATCCTCAATCCCTGGAACCTGCGACTGATCCTCGAGCAGGCGACGGTGCCGGTGATCGTCGATGCCGGCGTCGGCACGGCCTCGGATGCCACGATCGCGATGGAGATGGGTTGTGCCGGCGTGCTGATGAACACGGCCGTGGCCGCGGCGCGCGACCCGGTGACGATGGCCAGGGCAATGCGACTCGGTGTCGAGGCCGGACGGCTCGCCTGGCGCGCCGGTCGGATGCCGCGCACGACGTACAGTGCCACACCCTCGTCGCCCACCGGGGGCCTGATCACCGGTGGCTGACGCGTGCATGCCCCGCCGCGCAGCTACGTTCTTCGTCGTTCCCATTTCTCGCCGGCCCAACGGGATGCCTACCAGCGGCTGATGCCGCGCCTCGGCCTGGCCGCCGACGGCCCCCGGCCCCTCGATCTGCCGGCGATCTTCGGTCGTGAAGCGCCGGTGATCGTCGACATCGGGTTCGGCATGGGCGATGCGACCGCGCAGATCGCCGAACGCCAGCCGCAGTTCGACTTCATCGGGATCGAGGTTCACACCCCGGGGATCGGCGCGCTGATGCGCCGCATCGAGGCGTCGGGTCTCACCAACATCCGCGTCATCGAGGGCGACGCCGACGTCATCTTCGATCGGTTATTCCGACCCGACTCGATTGCCGGCATCCACCTTTTTTTCCCGGACCCGTGGCCCAAGAAGCGCCACCACAAGCGTCGGCTGGTGAATGCACAATTTCTTACCAAAGTTTTCCCTCTTCTAACAACTCCGGGGTATGTCCATTGGGTCACTGACTGGGCCGACTATGCCGACTCGATCCTGGTCGCGTTCGAGCACTCGCCTTTTGGCGCCGTCGTGCCCACGGACTCCTTGGCGCCGTCCGTAGAAAACGCCTATGGATCAATGATCAGGAGCCGTCCAGTGACAAAGTTCGAGCGTCGCGGCCAGGCCTTGGGGCACCCGGTGGTCGAGCGCGTCGGGCAATCGAAGGGGGCACCGTGAGCGGGCGTGCGCCTGACAGTGCAACAACATCGGTTGGCTGACGCTCCGTCGTATCGTCTGCCGTGAGCGTCATTTTCGTATGATTCCGCCCCAGCGGGTAAGGCGGCAGTACGAAAAGCACTGGCGCGGTTTGCGCTCGATAGGTGTTCCGGCCAGAATGCTTCGATCGGCAGACAGCGACATAGCGCCAGTCGTCGGCGCACCAATGGGCCGGCTTGCCGTGCCCAATAATCGAAGACTACCCCGGGGGCGTTGCGTCCCGCAACGATGGTTCAGACTTTTCCGCTC
>JBEVJQ010000198.1:0-5653 GCA_040510055.1 Burkholderiaceae bacterium
CGGACTCCTTGGCGCCGTCCGTAGAAAACGCCTATGGATCAATGATCAGGAGCCGTCCAGTGACGAAATTCGAGCGTCGCGGCCAGGCCTTGGGGCACCCGGTGGTCGAGCGCGTCGGGCAATCGAAGGGGGCACCGTGAGCGGGCGTGCGCCTGACAGCGCAACAACATCGGTTGGCTGACGCTCCGTCGTATCGTCTGCCGTGAGCGTCATTTTCGTATTATTCCGCCCCAGCGGGTAAGGCGGCAGTACGAAAAGCACTGGCGCGGTTTGCGCTCGATAGGTGTTCCAGCCAGAATGCTTCGATTCGGCAGACAGCGACATAGCGCCAGTCGTCGGCGCACCAATGGGCCGGCTTGCCGTGCCCAATAATCGAAGACTACCCCGGGGGCGTTGCGTCCCGCAACGATGGTTCAGACTTTTCCGCTCGATCTGCGTGGCGCTCAATTCGCGCTCTCCGGTGCATCCGGCTTCATCGGTCGTCATCTCGTCGCGGCGCTCCAGGATCGGGGCGCCAACGTCGTGATGTTGCGCCGTCCAGGCAGTCCGGCGATGCCGTTTGCGACCGCGCGCACCCACGTATTCGACTTCAGCGACGTACGGGCCTGCACGGCCTCGTTGCGCCGGCTGAAGCCGACCCACGTCATCCACCTCGCGGGTTACGCCAACAGCGATCGTTCAGTGGCGGCGATCAGTCGTTCGCTCGACATCAACCTGCTGTCAGGGATGAACTTCATCCTCGGTGCGATGGAGGCGGTGCCCGATTCCCGGATCGTCCTTGCCGGAACGCTCGAGACCTCGAGCCCGTGGAAGGGTCCGGTCGAGGTCGGATCGCCATACGGAATCAGCAAGGCCATGCTCGAGGTGCTTTCGGGCGGCCTCCAGCAGCTCTATGGGGCCAATCTCGTCAACGCCAAGATCGGGATGGTCTACGGTCCGGACGATCCCAACGAACACCGCCTGGTGCCGACAGTGGTGCGCGCGCTGCTTCGTGGCGAAGCGCCGAATCTGTCCAGCGGCACGCGCCGTTGCGACTGGATCTTCGTCGACGATGTCGCCGAAGGCCTGATGCGCACTGCGATGCTCGAGAAGGTCACGCAACCGAGCGTGGATATCGGCTCGGGCCTGCTGACTTCGATCCGCGAGGTGACGGCGATGATCCGGGAGCTGGTCGGCTGCGCTGTCGAGCCCCAGTTCAACGGCGACCTCGACCGACCAAACGAACAGGAGCGGGCCGCCGACATGGCGATGACGGCCGACCTGCTCGGCTGGATGCCGGCCGTGAGTCTTCGTGACGGCCTCGCGAAGACGGTCCGCTGGCATCGACGGCTTCATGTCGAGCCGAAGGCCCACCGCCGTGTCGTCGCGCGGACGAACGCCACGCGCTTGGGAACCCTGCGACCACGCCCGGCCGTCTGACCGCCGGCAGCGACCGCCCCGGCAACAGCGAGCGCCCCGGCACCGTCGGCAGCGGCCGGCCCGATGCCCTGACGCTTCGGCGCCTCGCGCCATTCGCCCGGCCGTATCGCCGACGCATCCTCCTCGCGGCTCTGTTCTTGCTGCTCGCCGCAGGCGCCGCGCTCGCGATCCCGCTGGCGCTGCGCCAGGTGATCGATGGCGGGCTAGCCGCCGATTCGACGGTGCGGATGGCCGTAATCCGGGATCACTTCGTCGGCCTGTCCGTTCTCGCGCTGGCGTTCGCCGGCTTTACCGCGACCCGGTTCTATCTCGTCAGTTGGCTGGGCGAGCGGATCACCAGCGACCTGCGCAGCGCCGTCTACGCCAACGTCCTGCAGCAGCGGCCGACCTATTTCGAGAGCCTGCAGACCGGGGAGGTACTGTCGCGGCTGACCGCCGATGCAACGCTGGTGCAGACGGTCGTGGGGTCGAGCGTCTCGATGGGCCTGCGCAGCCTGGTGACGGCCGTGGGCGCACTGGCGATATTGATCGCGATCCGGCCGACGCTGGTGCTGTCCGTGGCCGCGGTGCTTGCCGGCTTCGTGTTGCCCCTGGTGCTGATCGGGCGCCGGATCCGACGCCTGTCGCGAGCGAGCCAGGATCGTCTGGCCGACAGCAGCGCCACCGCCGGCGAGATCCTCGACGCGATCGGCCTGGTCCAGAGCTATGGCCGGGAAGCCTACGAGGCCGGACGGTATCGGGTCGCGAACGAGCGCACCTTCGAGGCGGCGCGCCAGCGCTCACGGCTGCGGGCTGCGATGACCGCGTTCGCGATCTTCGCGGTCTTCTTCGGCAACCTCTATGGCCTCTACCTGGGCGTCGAGGCCGTGCTCGACGGTCGCCTCACTGCCGGAACCCTCGGTCAGATCGCACTGCTGATCGCGATGATCGCCTCGTCGGCCGCGGTTCTGGCCGAGGTATGGGGCGACCTGCTGCGCGCCACCGGCGCGCTGGAGCGATTGATCGAACTGCTCGACGCGACGCCCGAAGGGTCCGATCGGGGCGACAGCGAGCCGGTCGCCGGTGCGCGCCTAAAGGCGCCAAGCCAGGCCGCCGGTCCGGTACGGATCACGTTCGAGGACGTCGCCTTCAGTTACCCGTCGCGGCCGGACGCGGCCGTGCTCGTCGGGTTTTCGCTCGACATCGAGCCGGGGGCGATGGTGGCACTGGTCGGCGCCTCCGGGGCCGGCAAGTCGACGGTGTTCCGGCTGCTGCAACGATTTCGCGAGCCCGATCGCGGCTCGATCCGGATCGATGGCCGGGCGATCTCCACCCTCGCGCTCCCCGAGCTGCGGGCGCATTTCGCACTGGTGCCCCAGGATCCAATCGTGCTCTCGGGCACGATCGCGTTCAACATCCGCTACGCCCAGCCACAAGCCGACGATTCGGCCGTACGGCAGGCAGCACGGGCCGCTTTCGCCGACGGCTTCATCGAGCGGCTGGCCGACGGTTACGCGTCCCTCGTCGGCGAGCGCGGCGTGAGGCTCTCCGGCGGCGAGCGCCAGCGGATCGCGATCGCGCGAGCGATCCTCTCCGACCGCCCGGTGCTGCTGCTGGACGAAGCGACCAGTGCGCTCGATGCCGAATCGGAACTGGCCGTGCGCCGGGCGCTCGAGGCCGCACGCCGCGGCCGCACGACCCTGGTGATCGCGCATCGGCTGGCGACCGTGCGCTCGGCCGATCGCATCGTACTGATGGACCATGGCCGTGCGATCGCCAGCGGCACCCATGCCGAACTGATGCGAAGCAGCAGTCGCTACCGTCGCCTCGTGCAATTGCAGTGGCCGGACGACGAAGCGGACGGGGTAGGCACGACGCGCGACGGCGCCGCTTCCGACGATGCCCGCCCCACCTCTGCCAATGTGCTCGCCGCATCCGACGATGTGCTCGCCGCATCCGACGATGTGCTCGCCGCATCCGACGATGCGCTCGCCGCATCCGACGATGCGCTCGCCGCATTCGACAATGCGCTCGCCGCTTTTGACGATGCCCGCGCCGCCTCGAACCCGGCCACGGCGCCGTCGCCCGCAGCCGATCAGCCGCGGCCCGGCGCGATCAACCGTGCCAGCCGATGAAGCCCAGATCGGCGGTCGCGAGCACGACCAGGCCGAACACGATCCGGTACCAGGCGAAGATCCGGAAGTCGTTGTTGGCGACGAAGCGGATCAGCCAATGGACGCAGGCGAGAGCGCTGAAGAACGCGGTGATCAGTCCGACAGCGAACAACGGAACGTCGTCAGCGGTGAGGATGTGACGGTAGCGCCAGGTGTCGTAGACGCCGGCGCCGATCAGGGTCGGTATCGCCAGGAAGAACGAGAACTCGGTCGCTGCCTTTCGCGATAGCCCGAACAGCATGCCGCCGATGATGGTCGCCCCCGAGCGACTGGTCCCGGGGATCATCGCGAACGCCTGCGCCAGACCGAGCTTGAGGGCATCGACAGCGGTCAGGTCGTCGATCGAATCGACCCGTACCGTCCCGGGGTACTGCCGCTGCCGGTACTCGACCCAGAAGATCACCAGGGCGCCGACGATGAAGGCCAGCGCCACCGGCACCGGCGCGAACAGATGGGCCTTGATGTACCGGCCGAACAGGACGCCCAGGATCGCCGCCGGCATGAAGGCGATCACGATGTTGGTGGCGAACCGGCGCGACGTCGGGTTCGAACCGAGCCCCGACAACGTCCGGCCGATGCGTTCGCGGTAGTACCAGATCACGGCGAACATCGCGCCGGTCTGGATCGCGACGTCGAACAGCTTCGCCTTGTCGTCGACGAAGCCGACCAGCGCGCCGACGAGGATCAGGTGGCCGGTGCTGGAGATCGGGAGAAATTCCGTCAGGCCCTCGACCAGGCCGAGGATCAGCGCTTTGGCGAGAAGCGGCATTCCATGGAGTGTTTCCATCGGCAGTCAGGGTCGCCAGAGCGCGTGGAAGTGGTGGACCGGCCCGTGGCCCCCCTCGGTGCGCGAGATCCGCAGCCCGTCGGCGGCCGCAATTGCGGCATGGAGGTAGCGCCGTGCGGCCTCGACGGCCATCGGCACGTCGGAGCGCTGCGGCACGAGCGCGGCGATCGCCGACGACAGCGTGCAGCCGGTGCCATGGGTGTTGCGCGTCGGCACACGAACCGATTCGTATTCGATCATCCGGTCGCCGTCATGGAGCAGGTCATGGGGATCGCCGTCGAGGTGACCGCCCTTGACCAGCACCCAACGCTGACCATCATCGGCCATCAGCCGCCGCAGCCGCTCAGCGGCGCGACGCATCTCCGTCAGCGTCTCGGGCGGCCGCGAGTCGAGCAGGATCCCGGCCTCGGGCAGGTTCGGCGTGATCATCGTCGCCTGCGGCAGCAGCGCTTCGCGCAACATCACCACCGCCGGCTTCGGCAACAACGTATCGCCACTCTTGGCGACCATCACCGGATCGACGATCCGGTGGCGCAGCTCGGTGCGCTGTCGCGGCTCGGCGAGCACTTCGGCAACGGCCTCGATGACCGCGGCCGTACCCAACATGCCGACCTTGGCGGCGTCGACCCGGATGTCGTCGAACAGCGTCTGCAGTTGCAGCTTGACGAATGCCGGCTCGACGGCGGAAATGCCGGTAACGGCCCGGGTGTTCTGCGCCGTGAGCGCACAGACGATACCGCAGCCGTAGGCGCCGAGCGCGGAGAAGGTCTTCAGGTCGGCGAGTACGCCGGCCCCGCCCGAGGGGTCGACGCCGGCGACGGTTACGGCCTTCACGGTTTCGCGCTGCGTTGTCATGGTCAGCTCATTGTGGTTACGGTGAGGCGATCGGCGGCCGGCACCCGGCCGGTCGGCTGAGGGGCAACGACCGGAGCGCCACCGGCCGGAGCGGATCTGGTCGGAGAGCCACCGGTCGGAGCGCCACCGCCGGTCGGAGCGCCACCGGCCGGGGCGCCACCGGCCGGGGCGCCACCGGTCGGAGCGCCACCGGTCGGGGCACCACCGGTCGGGGCGGCAACGGCCAGGCGGCGAGCTGCCCGATGACGAGCCGCCCGGTCACCGCTCGCCCGCCACTGCAGCGTCCGGCTCTCGAGCCGCCTACGACGCCAGCGGATCGCGACCACCAGGAGCCGCTGCGGACAACCCATGGCCGCAAGCCATGACAGGCCGGCAACGGTGATGGGAACGCCCATCAGCGCAATCGGCCGACGGGCATCGACGACGGCCTCCATCGTAC
>JBEVJQ010000199.1:0-4226 GCA_040510055.1 Burkholderiaceae bacterium
CGTGATCCGGGACCTGGACCTCGACCCGGCCAAGGTCAATCCGATCGGCGGCGCGATCGCGCTCGGGCACCCGCTCGGCGCGACCGGCGCGATCCGCGCGGCGACCGTGGTGCACGGGCTACGGCGACGGGGCCTGCGCTACGGGATGGTGACGATGTGCGTCGGCACCGGCATGGGAGCCGCGGGCATCTTCGAGCGCCTCTGACCAGGCTGGGGGAACGGCCGCCATTTGCGATCTCGCACTACAGCCCGCAAGAGAGGTTTACACTCCGAGCGCTTCCCGCGGTCCGCCGGGCGGTGTCTCATCCGTTTATCGGAGTTGGAGTTCCGGTTTCGGAACGCCGCAACGGGCGGCGCCGATTGCCGACGACGAGGTGAGGAAAATGAACGGTACCCTGCGACAAATCGGAACGGTCGCGCTGCTCGCCGCTGCGGCTCTGGCCGGCGGCTGCGCGGTATATGCGACGCCGGCCGATGTCGGGGTCGCGGTGGTGCCGCCGCCGGTGTACGTGGGACCTCCGGTCGTGGTCCGACCCTACGGCTACTGGGGCCACTATGGCTATGGCGGCTATGGCGGCTATGGCGGGTACTACCGGCCCCCGTACTACCCGCCCCGCTACGGGCCCCCGCCGCGCTTCTACCGCCGCTGACGGGCGGCCTCCTGCCAGCCCGCTCGTCTCGCCACTGACCGACCGATACTATCGGCGCTCGTTGCCGGTTTCGTCCCCGTCCTGATCGGCTTCCATGCGTCGCCGTCGTCTGGCCACCGGGTCCCGGTCGCCGCCCCGCTGTCCATCACGCAACGGGCGCGCCGCTTGACGCTGAGCCGGGGAGCCGACACGATTCGGGCGTCGGCTGTTCCGGAGTGTGACCACGCCGCCACGGAACAGCCTTGGGGAGAGGGATATTTGCAAACAGGCACCATGACGGGGCCGCTCGGATTGAACCTCGGCGCGACGCCAGGCGACTCAAGCAGGATCGCTGCAGCCGGAGAACTGTCCGACGCTGCCGTTCGTGACCTGCTGGATCGGCTGATCCGACGGGACGAGCGCGCCATGCGCGAACTGCACGATCGCTTCGGGCGCCGCATCTACCTGTTTGCGGTTGCCCGGCTACGCGATGAGGACGCAGCCGAGACCGTCATGATCGATACGTTGTTCGAAGTCTGGAAACACCCTGACCGGTTCCGCGGCGAGTCGCGTTTTTCGACGTGGCTGCTCGGGATCGCCAAATACAAGGTCCTCAATACCTTTCGCTCGGCTGAGCCCGAACATGAGGATGTCGAGGACTATGCCGATGTCATTGCCGATCCGAATGCCGACGTCGCCGGCGCCGTGGAGAACAAGCAGCGCCAGCGGATCCTGATGGAGTGCATCGAAATGCTGTCGGCGCCGCAACGCGAGTGCATGCAGCTCGTGTTCCTCGAAGGCTTGGCTCTTGCCGAGGTGGCTACGCTGCAGAAGGTGCCCGAGGGGACCGTCAAGACGCGGCTGTTCCATGGCCGCAAGAACCTGCGCGATTGCGTGCAGTCGAAAGGCGCTGGAGGCGAGTGATGGATCGACCGACGACCGCCATCGAGCGCGATCCGCAGCGGATCGACGAGGCCCTCGCCTGGTACCAGAACGGCACCCTGTCCGACGACGACCGGCGCTGGGTCGAGTCGTGCCTCGAGGCCGACCCGAAACTGCGCACCCGGCTCGCATTCGACGAGGATACGGCGGCAGGATTCGATGCCTTGCTCGCGACCGTGCCGGCCGACATCGGTTGGGCCAAGCTGCAGCAGCGTATCCGTGCCGATAGCGCTAGCGCGACACGCCCGGACACGACGGCGCGCGCGGCGGGCGCTTCGTCGCGATCGCCGGCGAGTCGTGACGATTCCGGATCGTGGGCCTCGCGGCTGTTCGACTGGTTCGCCGGGTTGATGACGCCCCAGCTGGGTGCCGCTCTGGCCGCCCTCGTCGTGATCCAGACGGTCGGGGTCGGCTACCTGATCGGAACACGCGAGCGACCGGTCGAATATCGCACGCTCGGCGACGCCCGCCCGATCACGGTGATCAGGGTGCTGTTCGACGAATCGGTCACCGAACGGCGACTGCGCGAGGGCCTGACGAGCCAGCAGGCGACGATCGTCGACGGCCCCAACGCACTGGGCGAGTACTGGATCGCCACGCGCGGCGATCCGGTCCAGGTGGCGAAGTCGCTGCAGGCCGCCGGACTGGTGGCGAGTTTCGTCATCGATCAGCGGGTCATGTCGCGATGAACGAACCCCCAGCCGGCGCAAGCGGTCGACGATCGCCCGGACGCCGGGTGATCTGTGCCGCCTTGGGGGGGCTGGCCGCGAGCCTGGCGAGCGGATTGGCCTCGCCGGTTCGCGCCGCCCGCGGTGCCGCCGAGGCCGTGCTGGGCGAGGCTGCCCCCGGCGCGAGTGTCGCCCGTCGGACGGCGTTGGTGTTCGGCAACGGCGAGTACCCCGATGCGACATTGCGCAATCCCGTCCCGGACGCGCGGCTCGTTGGCCGGACCCTGAGCGAACTCGGGTTCGACGTGACGCTGTCGGTCAACGCCGGACTCACGACGATGCGCAATGCGATGCGCCGCTGGTTGATCGACTCGGCCGATGCCGATGTCCGGGCGTTCTACTTCGCCGGGCACGGCGTCCAGTACCGCGGCTCGAGCTACCTGATCCCGGTCGATGCCGTGTTCGAGGCCGAGGAGGAGATCCTGACCAAGGCGTTCAACCTGCAGGATCTCGTCGATCGGCTGGCGCGCACCGAGACGGGGGTCAATTTCGTCGTCCTCGATGCCTGTCGCGCCGATCCGAAGGCCTTGCTGACGCGCGTCACGCGGCGCTCGCGGTCGCTGGACAAGCCGGAAAGCGGGCTCGCCGCGACGGCCGCCCCGCGCGGGACGGTGATCGCCTACTCGACTTCGCCCGGCGCACTGGCCGCCGACGGCGTCGGCCAGGTCAACAGCGTCTTCACCCGCGCCCTGGCGCAGTGGATGCAACGCCCGGGAATGACGATCGAGGCCGTCTTCAAACGGGTCCGGATGACGGTGATGAAGGAAACGCAGAACGCCCAGGTCCCGTGGGAGACGAGCAGCCTCATCGGCGACTTCTGCTTGCGGCCGAACAGTCGCGGCGAGTGCGGCCCGGAGATCTGACAGACGCCGCCGGAGACCAGCTCGGCCGTGTCGCCCGGACGCGGTGTGCTCTAGAGGAGGAGCAATGGCAAAACAGTATCTCGTCCTGAAACCGGCGGACCACGCCCCCGCATTGAACGTGCTCGGCACCCAGGTGACCGTCCTCGCGTCGAACGCGACGACACAGAGCTATGGCATGACCCTGCAGCAGGGCGACGAGGGAACGGGTCCGCCACCGCATCACCATGATTGGGACGAAGCGTTCTACATCCTCGGAGGCGAAGTCGAGTTCTTCTGCGACGGCGAAACCCACCTCTGCGAGGCCGGCACCCTGGTCCACGTCCCGCGCGGAACGCTGCACGGCTTTCGCTACGGTCGCGGCGGCGGTCGGATGCTCGAAGTCACCGGCCAGGGCGCCCTGGCTGCCCAGATGTTCACCGCCGTCGACCATGAGATCCCGCCGGGTCCGCCGGACATTCCCAGGGTTCTCGAGGTGCTGGCGAGAAACGGGGTCACTGTCGGCGCTTGAGCCGATCGGTGCGCGCGGCGGTCGCGGACCGGTTTCAACGCGATCCCGGCCCCGGTCAATTGAGCGTGAGCCGTCCCCGAACAATTGACAGAGAGCCGTGCCTTGGTCAATTGACAGAGAGCCGTGCCCTGGTCAATTGACCGTGATCCGTGCCCTGGTCAAATGACCGTGAGCCCTGCCTTGGTCAATTGACCGTGATCCCAGCGGCCTTGATGACTGGCCCCCAGCGCCGCGCCTCGGCGCGCGCGGACTGACGAAACGCCTCCGGCGACCCGGGCGTCGGATCGGTCCCGAGCTCGCGGAACCGTGCGCGGACCGGCGCGCTCGCGAGGGCTTGATTCAGCGTCTCGTTGAGCCGTGCCGTCACGTCAGGCGGCAACCGAGCCGGCGCCACGACGCCCTGCATCGCGAACACCTCGGCGTCACGGACCCCGGCTTCGGCGAGGGTCGGCGTCTCGGGCAGCATCGGCGAGCGTCGCTCGACACCGATCGCCAGCGCTCGCGCCTTGCCGCTGTGGAGCACCGGCAGGCCCTCGACCAGCGACATGAACATCAC
>JBEVJQ010000200.1:0-13747 GCA_040510055.1 Burkholderiaceae bacterium
GTCATCTCGACCAGCCCGAGCTGCGTGAAGCCGCTGATCGTGACCTTGGTGCGGTCGCGCCCGAGCTGCTTGCGCAGCTCGCCGAGCACCGAGGCCTGGTGGTCCTCGCGCGCCATGTCGATGAAGTCGATGACGATGATCCCGCCGAGGTTGCGCAACCGCAGCTGGCGCGCGATCGATTGCGCGGCCTCGAGGTTGGTCTTGAAGACGGTGTCGTCGAAGTTGCGCCCGCCGACGAAGCCGCCGGTGTTGACGTCGATCGTCGTCAGCGCCTCGGTCTGGTCGAAGATCAGGTAGCCGCCGGACTTCAGGTCGACCCGTCGCGACAGCGCCTTGTCGATTTCCGTGTCGACGCTGTGCAGGTCGAACAGCGGCCGCTCGGCCTCATGCAACCGCAGCTTCGATTCCAGCGACGGCATGTAGGTCTGGCAGAACGCACGCATGTCCTCGAGCGTCTGGCGGTCATCGACGACGATCGACTGGGTGTTGGCGCCGGCGAGGTCGCGCAGAATCCGCTGCGCCAGGCCCAGTTCGGCATAGAGCAGCTGCGGCGACTTGTGGCGGCCGGCGGAGGTCGCTGCCTGGCTGTCGGCGAGGATCTGCGCCCACCGGCGTCTCAGATAGACGATGTCGGCGGCGAACTCATCGTCGCGCGCGCCCTCGGCCATGGTGCGGATGATGTATCCGCCGCTGTCGTCGGCCGGCTTCAGCGCCTTCAGCCGTTCGCGCAACTGGGCGCGCTCGGTGTCGTTGGCGATTCGCTGCGAGACGCCAACGTGCGGATCCTGCGGCAGGTAGACCAGCAGCCGCCCGGCGACGCTGATCTGGCTGGTCAGGCGCGCGCCCTTGGTGCCGATCGGATCCTTGAGCACCTGGACCAGCAGTTGCTGGCCTTCGTAGAGGTGCTTCTCGATCGGTAGCGGAGCGGTCCCGGCCCGTGATTGCCAGAGATCGGCGACATGGAGGAACGCCGCCCGTTCGAGCCCGATGTCGATGAATGCCGACTGCATCCCCGGCAGCACGCGCGAGACGATGCCGAGGTAGACGTTGCCGACCATGCCGCGCGTGGCTTCGCGGTCGATGTGGACTTCCTGGACCGAGCCCTGCAGCAACACCGCAACCCGCAGTTCCTGGGGCGTGGTGTTGACCAGGATGTCCTCTTTCACGGCGCTGGGCTGGATCGTCAGGGGATTCGCAAGCCCGCCTTGCGCAGCAGTTGCGCCGTCTCGTAGAGGGGCAGGCCCATGATACCGGAGTGCGATCCGTCGATCCGGGCGACGAATGCCGAGGCCAGCCCCTGGATCGCATAGGCGCCGGCCTTGTCCATCGCGTCGCCACTGGCGACGTAGCGTGCGATCTCGTCGGGCTTCAAGCGCCGGAACCGTACCCGCGAGGTCTGGATCCGGGAAACGATCCGCGCTTTCGGCGTCGCGACTGCGACCGCCGTCAAGACCCGGTGGACGCGCCCCTGGAGCCGCGACAACATCCGCGCCGCGTCCGCGGCATCGACGGGCTTCGCGAACAACGTGCCACCGATCGCGACCGTGGTGTCGGCGCAGAGGACCGGCGCCGGCTCGAGTCCGCTCGCCGCGAGCCGCTCGAGCGCCGCCTCGGCCTTGGCGCGTGCCACCCGTAGCACGTACACCCGCGGGTCTTCGCCGGGGCGCGCAGCCTCGAGCGCCTCGGCGCGAGCGCGGTCACTGTCGACCAGCAACCGTACGTCGACCCCGATCTGCGCCAACAGCTCGCGTCGCCGCGGACTCCGCGACGCGAGGTAGATCCACGGATGCGTCGATGGCGGCGACGGGCGCGAGGCGGTCATCGGACGGAGCGGAGGCGGCGGGAAGCGACGGGAGTGACGGAAGCGACGGCCGGCGGTCAGGCGCGATGGTACGGGTGATTGGCCAGCACCGACCAGGCGCGATAGAGCTGCTCGACCACGACCACGCGCGCCAGCGTGTGCGGCAGGGTCAGGCTCGACAGTCGCAGCGTTTCGTCGGCCTCGGCTGCCAGCGCCGGATCGAACCCGTCCGGTCCGCCGATCAGCATCGCCACCGGACGGGCCTGCTCCTGCCAC
Source organism: Burkholderiaceae bacterium (assembly GCA_040510055.1). Classification (GTDB taxonomy): domain Bacteria; phylum Pseudomonadota; class Gammaproteobacteria; order Burkholderiales; family Burkholderiaceae_E; genus Lautropia. Next base: position 2,078 of record JBEVJQ010000200.1, read on the forward strand.
GACGCCAGTCGCTCGGCGAGGGCGGCGGTCGTGATGTCTGTTCCCCGTTGGTCGAGCACGACACGGTGGAGCGGGCCGCGCTGCGACTGTCCGCGTGGTCCGTGGCCACGTTCACCGGGAAACTGCGCGCGGATCCGCTCGGCTTCGCGGGAGAGCAGCGTCGCCGTCATGCCGGCGGCGGTGCGCTCCTCGGTTCGGACCGTGACCAGTTCGATGCGCAGCGGCGGCGGGATCCGCTTCAGGTAGTCGGAGACGGCTTCGTCGACCCAGCGCGGGCTGCGCGCGCCGACGGCGATGATGCGGATCAGCACCGATCGGCCGGTGCCTGTATCGGCCGTTGCGACTCAGGCGGCCGCGCGCTGGCCGGGCAACGGGTTCGAGAGCTTGACTCGCACCGGCTTCGCACCCCAGATCTCCTCGAGGTTGTAGTACGCCCGGATCGCCGGCTGCATGATGTGGACGACGATGTCGCCGAGATCGACCAGCACCCATTCGCCGGCGTCCTCGCCCTCGGTCGAGATCACGTCACCGCGATGCGCCTTGACCGTTTCCTTCAGGTGCGAAGCAAGCGCACGGGTCTGTCGGTTGGAGGTTGCTGTCACGATGATCACGCGATCGAACAGGTCGGATCGCGCGCGGGTATCGAATACCCGGATGTCGTGTGCCTTGATGTCCTCGAGCGCGTCGATGACGATCCGTTGCAGCTTGGTGAGGTTCATCCGTTCCCGTAGAGTCGATGACGACGAATATAGTCCAGGACGCCGGGCGGCAGCAGTTCACCGGGGTCTTCGCCGCGCGCCAGTTGTTGCCGTATGCCCGTGGCCGATACCGCGATCGAGGGCATCCGGAAGGTCACGAGGGTCCCTGCGGCGGTGTCGGGCAGCCGCTCGGCGCCGTGCGTGGCGAACCAGTCCTCGACGGCCGGCGGCAGATCCGACAGCGACACCTGCTCGCGTCGCGTGACGGCGATGTGCGCATGGTCGAGCAGTTCGCGCCAGCGATGCCAGGTCGGGAGGTTGCGCAATTGATCGCTGCCCAGCAGCAGCACCAGCGCCGATTCGGCCCCCACCACCTTGCGCAGTGCGATCAACGTCTCGACCGTGTACGACGGGCCGTTGCGCCGGACCTCGATGTCGTCGATCGTCCAGCGAATGCCGGGCCCGGCCCGCCCTTCACTGGCGGCAGACCCTAGTGCGATCCGCGCCATCGCCAGCCGGTCGGCGGCCGGCGTTCGCTGCGGGCCCTTCTGCCAGGAATGGCCCGTCGGGACCAGCCGGACCTCGTCCAGCGCCAGCGCGATCGCCGCGGCGCGACCGAGCGCGAGATGGGCGACATGGATCGGATCGAAGCTGCCGCCTAGCAGTCCGATCCGCTGTCGCGTCTCCGCGGTCGACATCAGACCCAGTCTCGTGCCGGCAGGAAGTCCGAATAGAGCCTGGCCTCTGGTGAACCCGGCTCCGGATGCCAGTCGTAGCGCCAGTGCGCCTCGGCCGGCATCGAACAGAGGCTCGATTCGGCGCGGCCGCCGGACTTCAGCCCGAACACGGTGCCGCGGTCATAAAGCAGGTTGAATTCGACGTAGCGGCCGCGGCGCAGCAGCTGGAAAGCGCGTTCGCGCTCACCCCAGTGATGATCCTTGCGCCTGGCGAGGATCGGTACGTAGGCCGGGACGAATGCTTCGCCGACCGCCTGCGTCATCGCGAAGCTGGTCTCGAAGCCGGGCTCGCCGAGGTCGTCGAAGAACAGGCCGCCGACGCCGCGCGCCTCGTTGCGATGAGGCAGGAAGAAGTACTCGTCGCACCAGCGCTTGAAGCGCGGATGCCACTGGTCACCGAACGGTTCGAGTGCCTGCTTGCAGTGGCGATGGAAAGCGATGACGTCCTCTTCGAACGGGTAAACCGGCGTCAGATCCATTCCGCCGCCGAACCACCAGCAGTCATCGTTGCCGAGGTTCGACGGGCCGGCGAGGAAGAATCGCACATTCAGGTGCACGGTGGGGGCGTAGGGATTGCGCGGATGGATGACGAGCGAGACGCCCATCGCCCGGGCGCTGCGACCGGCCAACTCGGGCCGGCGGGCGCTGGCCGACGGCGGCATCTGCGCGACGGCGACATCGGAGAACAGGACCGCACCGCGCTCGATCGCGGCGCCGCCTTCGAGCACGCGGGAGACGCCGCCGAACTCGGCCTCCCGCAGCCAGCTGTCGGTGCCGAAGCGGCCGCCGTCGACAGCCTCGAGCGCGGCGACGATCCGCGACTGCAAGCCCGTCATCCAGTCACGGACCCGCGCCAGGTCGGCCGCGGTCAACGCGAAGCCACTCCAGTCGCGCCCGCCGCGGGCAGCCCGTGGTGCCCGATGTCGGTACGGTACTGCATGCCCTCGAACCGGACCCGACGAACCGTCTCGTAGGCCGTCGCCTGGGCCCTCTTCAGCGAATCGCCGAGCCCCGTGACGCCTAGCACGCGGCCGCCGCAGACCAGCACCGTATCGGCCGCGCGCCGCGTACCGGCGTGAAAGACCAGCGTGCGCGCGTCGTCGTGGCCATCCGCTGTCGGCAGGCCGTCGATCCGGGCGCCGGCGTGCGGATCGTCGGGATAGCCCTGGGCCGCCAGGACGACGCAAAGCGCATGGCGCCGGTCCCACTCGACCTCGACCTGGTCGAGTCGACCATCGATCCCGGCCCGCAGCAATTGCGCCAGGTCGCTCTTCATCCGGGCGAGGATCGGCTGCGCCTCGGGGTCGCCGAGCCGGCAGTTGAACTCGATCACCTTCGGGTCGCCATGACGATCGATCATCAGTCCGGCATAGAGAAAGCCGGTGTACGGCTGGCCCTCGGCATTCATTCCCTCGACGGTGGGCACGATGATCTCGCGCAACACCTTGCGGTGGATCTCCGGCGTGACGATCGCCGCCGGCGAGTACGCGCCCATTCCGCCGGTGTTGGGGCCGAGGTCGCCGTCGTGCAGCCGCTTGTGATCCTGGCTGGTGGCCAGCGCCAGGACATTGCGGCCGTCGACCATGACGATGAAGCTCGCTTCCTCGCCTTCGAGCCGCTCCTCGATCAGCACCGACATGCCGGCGGCGCCGAACCGGCTTTCGACCATCATCCGGTCGATCGCGGCGTGCGCTTCATCGGTGGTGGCCGCGACCACCACCCCCTTGCCCGAAGCCAGTCCGTCGGCCTTGACCACGATCGGCGCGCCGCGGTCGTTGATGAACGCATGGGCGGCCGCCGGATCGGTGAAGGTCCGCGACAGCGCCGTCGGGATCCGGTGCCGGACCATGAACTCCTTGGCGAAGGTCTTCGACGCTTCGAGCCGGGCTGCGGCCTTCGTCGGCCCGAAGATCGGCAGGTTGCGGGCGCGAAAGGTGTCGACGATCCCGGCGGCCAGCGGGGCTTCGGGTCCGACCACCGTCAGGCCGATGCGTTCGCGGCGAGCGAACTCGGCCAGCGCCAGGATGTCGGTCAGCGGAAGGTTGCGCACCCTCGGCTCGGCCGCGGTCCCGCCGTTGCCGGGGGCGACCCAGACGGTCTGCACGCTCGGTGAACGGGTCAGCCGCCAGGCCAGCGCGTGCTCGCGCCCGCCACTGCCGATCACCAGGCAATCGAATGCTGCCATGGCTGGTCCCTCAGGCCTCTACGACGATCGCGTTGGTATAGACCTGCTGGACGTCGTCCAGTTCCTCGATCGCGTCGAGCAGCTTCTGCATCCGGTTGCCGTCATCGCCGCTGACCTCGATCTCGTTCAACGGCTTCATGACCACGTCGGCGACCTCGGGCTTGAGCCCGGCTCGTTCGAACGCCGCCTTGACGCGGTCGAACGCCTGCGGCTCGCAGACGACCTCGATGGCCCCGTCCTCGTCGCTGGCAACGTCGTCGGCGCCGGCCTCGATGGCCGCCTCCATCACCTTGTCCTCCGAAGCGCCGGGAGCGAAGACGAACTGGCCGCAATGCCGGAACTGGAAGGCGACCGAACCGTCGGTGCCGAGGTTGCCGCCGTTCTTCGACAGCGCATGACGAACCTCGGCAACGGTCCGGGTCCGGTTGTCGGTCATGCAGTCGATGATCAGCGCCGCGCCGGCCACGCCATATCCCTCGTAACGGATCTCTTCGTAGTCGACCCCGTCCAGTCCGCCGGCACCGCGCTGGATCGCACGCTGGACGGTGTCCTTCGGCATGTTGGACTCGCCGGCCTTCTCGACGGCCATCCGCAGCCGCGGATTCAGCGCTGCATCGCCGCCGCCGATGCGCGCCGCGACGGTGATCTCCTTGATCAGGCGGGTGAACAGCTTGCCGCGCTTGGCATCCTGGCGCCCCTTGCGGTGCTGGATGTTGGCCCACTTCGAATGCCCGGCCATTGTGTCGCTTCCGTTGCCTGTCCGGCGGGAACACCTGCATTGGTTCCAGCGGGAAAGCGTGCGATTTTATCATCGCGCATACTCTGGACCCATTGCCAGCAACCGTTTGTCCGGAGTCCCCATGGCAGAACCCTTGCTGATCGGCAGAAACGTAGGGCAGTCGGTCTACCTTCTGCCCGGCCTGGCCAATCGCCATGGCCTGATCACCGGCGCCACCGGCACGGGCAAGACCGTCTCGCTGCAGGTGATCGTCGAGCAGCTGTCGCTGATCGGGGTGCCGTCGTTCATGGCCGACGTCAAGGGCGACCTCTCCGGTATCGCCGAGACCGGCAAGAGCACTCCGAAGTTCGCCGAGCGGCTGAAGAAGTTCGAGCTGCCGACGCCGGCCTTTCGCGCGGTCCCGGTCACGCTCTGGGACGTCTGGGGCGAACAGGGGCACCCGCTGCGGGCGACCGTCTCCGACATGGGGCCGTTGCTGCTGGCGCGGATGCTGGGGCTGAACGACACCCAGGAAGGCGTCCTGCATCTGGTGTTCAAGGTGGCCGACGACAACGGCCTGCTGCTGCTCGACCTGAATGACCTTCGGGCGATGCTGCAGTTCGTCGGCGAGAACGCGAAGAAGTTCACCGTCGACTACGGCAACGTCTCGGCGGCGTCGATCGGAGCGATCCAGCGTGGCCTGCTGATGCTCGAGAAGCAGGGCGCAGACCGTTTCTTCGGCGAGCCGATGCTCGACATCGACGACATGATCCAGACCGACGGCGCCGGGCACGGCATCGTCAATGTGCTCGCTGCCGACCGACTGCTGAACGCGCCGCGGCTCTATGCCGCGTTCCTGCTGTGGCTGTTGTCGGAACTGTTCGAGCGACTGCCCGAGGTCGGCGATCCGGACCGGCCGAGGATGGTGTTCTTCTTCGACGAGGCCCACCTGCTGTTCAACGAGGCGCCGCGGCCGTTGCTCGAGAAGGTCGAGCAGGTGGTCCGGCTGATCCGTTCGAAGGGCGTGGGTGTCTTCTTCGTCACGCAGAACCCGCTCGACATCCCCGATACCGTCCTCGGCCAGCTCGGCAACCGCGTGCAGCACGCACTGCGCGCGTTCACGCCGCGCGACCAGAAAGCGGTCAAGGCGGCCGCCGAGACCATGCGCGCCAATCCGGCGTTCGACGCCGAGGCGGCGATCTCGGAACTGGGCGTCGGCGAGGCGCTGGTTTCGACCCTGGACGAGAAGGGCAGGCCGACCCCGGTCGAGCGCGTCTACATGCTGGCGCCGGCCTCGCGGATCGGGCCGCTCGACCAGGCCGAGCGCGAGCGGCTGCTGAAGGAGTCGATCGTGACCGGCCTCTACGACGAGGTCCAGGATCGCGAGTCGGCCTATGAAAAGCTCCGCGGGCGCGGCGCGGCTGCGACCGCGGGCGGTCGGGCCGGTGGCGCGACCGCCGATCGCGAGGCCGCGGAGAAGGTGCGTGACAACGACTCGGCGGCCGCCGCCGACGCCGGAGCCGCCACCGGCGCCGACGACGTGATCGACGCCGGGGCCGACGACGCGGTCGACACGGAGCCCGATCGGACGACCGCCCGCGTGCCGCCGACGCGGGCGTCGATTCCGCCCCGGGCCCCCGTGCCGGGACGGGCACGGCGGGCGCCCGCGCCGGCACCGGCGCCGGAACGCGGCTGGGGCGGAGCGCTGCAGGACGCGCTCGGCGGCGTCCTCGGCGGCAGTGGCCGCAAGGATTCGGTGATCGAGGCCGCGGCCAAGAGCGCGGCGCGCTCGGTCGGGTCGAGCATCGGTCGGGCGATCATTCGCGGTGTACTGGGCTCGCTGACCAAACGGTGAGCGCGCCGCCGGGCCGGCCTGCGCCGACGGCAGCGACAACGAACGCGGCAGCGCCGACGGAAACGGCAGACGAGCGGGACCCGGCAGCCGCGCAGGAAGCGGCAGCGGCGCGGGACACGGCAGCGGCGCGGGAAACAGCAGCGGCGCGGGAAACAGCAGCGGCAGCCTCGGCGTTGGCGGCGACAGCCCAGCGGCAGTTGTGCATCGGGCTCGCGATCGGCCTGCTCGGCTCGTCGTTGTTCGCCGGCAAGGCGGTGATCATCAAGTTGGCCTACCGTTACGGCGTCTCGCCCGAAGCCCTGCTCGGGTTGCGGATGGCCATGGCCGCGCCGCTGTTCGCCGCCGTCGCCTGGCTGGTCGACACGGCGCGCGGCCGGTCGCTGGCCGCGCGCCTGGCGCCCGTCATTGGAGCCGTCCGCCCCTGGGAGCGGCGCCGCGGCGACGGCTGGCGGTTGTTCGCGCTCGGCATGACCGGCTACTACCTCGCGAGCCTGCTCGACTTCCTTGGACTGCAATACGTCTCGGCCGGCCTCGAGCGGCTCGTGCTCTATCTCAACCCGACTCTGGTGCTCGTGATCGGCTGGCTATGGTTCCGGCAGCCGATAGTCCGCCGCCAGTGGCTGGCGCTCGCGGTCTGCTATGCCGGCGTGGTCCTGGTGTACGCCAACGACGTCCACCTTGCCGGTGGTGGTGGGGGTCGCAGTGGCGGTGGTGGCAGTGGCGCGACCGTGCTCGGAACGGCACTGGTATTCGCCAGCGCCGTCGCCTACGCGATCTACCTCGTCTCCGGCGGCCAGATGGTCAAGCGGCTCGGCTCGTTGCGCCTGACGGCCTGGGCGAGCCTGGTATCGACGCTGGGTTGCACCGTTCACGCGCTGGTCGTCACCGGCGCGGAGATGTTCGTGCTGCAGTCACCGGTCTACGGACTTTCGCTGATCAATGCCGTGGTCTGCACCTTCCTGCCCTTGTTCCTGGTGATGATGGCGGTCGAGCGTCTCGGGTCCGGCCTGGCGGCCCAAGCCGGTATGATCGGGCCTGCGGCGACGATCGGCCTCGCGGCGGTCTTTCTCGATGAGCCGGTCACGCTGTTGCAGTTGATCGGTACCGCGGTCGTGCTCGGCGGCCTCGTGCTGCTGGCACGTCGTCGTTGATGCGCGGCCGGACGGCTGGGTCGGGGTCACCGACGCAGGTCACCGACGCGGTCGACAACAGAGGGGAGCGCAATGGATCTCGGAATCAAGGGCAAATGGGCGGTGGTCTGCGCCGCCAGCCGTGGCCTGGGCTACGGTTGCGCGCGTTCGCTGGCCGGCGAAGGCGTCAACGTCGTCATGAACGCGCGGACCGATTCGGTGCTGCAGGAGGCGGCCAGCAAGGTCCGCGAAGAGACCGGTGTCGAGGTCGTCGCCATCGCCGGCGACATCACGACCGACGCCGTCCGCAAGGCGGTACTGGGCGCCTGTCCGCAGGTCGACATCCTGGTCAACAACGCCGGTGGCCCGCCGCCGGGCGACTTCCGCCAGTTCACCCGCGACGACTGGATCAAGGCGATCGACGCCAACATGCTGACGCCGATCGAACTGATCAAGGCGACCGTCGACCCGATGATCGAACGCCGGTTCGGCCGCGTCGTCAACATCACCTCCAGCGCCGTCAAGGCGCCGATCGACGTGCTGGGCCTGTCGAACGGTGCCCGTTCGGGGCTGACCGGTTTCGTCGCCGGCCTGTCGCGCAAGACCGTCGCGGCCAATGTCACGATCAACAATCTGCTCCCCGGTCGGTTCCTCACCAACCGGTTGCGGTCCAATTTCGAGAGCGAAGCGAAGAAGCGTGGCGTTTCGGTCGACGAGGTCGCCGCGGCCCAGGAGAAACAGATCCCGGCCGGCCGCTTCGGCAACGAGATGGAGTTCGGCCAATACTGCGCGTTTCTCTGCAGCCAGCAGGCGTCCTATGTCACCGGCCAGAACCTGTTGATAGACGGCGGCAACTACCCGGGCACGTTCTGACGCCGGCGAGAGACCGGGACGCGGGCATACGACAAGGAGCGAAGGACGATGACCAAGGCGATCCGGATCCAGCAGCAGGGCGGCCCCGATGTCATGCAGTGGGTCGACGTCGAGATCGCTGATCCCGGTCCGGGCGAGGCGCGGGTGCAGATCCACGCGGCCGGGCTCAATTACATCGACGTTTATCACCGCTCGGGGCTCTACCCGTCGCAGTTGCCGGCCGGCGTCGGGCTCGAGGGCGCCGGTGTCGTCGAGGCCGTGGGTGCCGGCGTCACGCACGTCAAGCCGGGCGATCGCGTGGTGTTCGCCGACCAACCGCCGGGTTCCTATGCCGAGGCCCGCATCATGCCGGCCAAGCCGCTGGTCAAACTGCCGCGCGGGATCTCGTTCGAGACCGGGGCGGCAATGATGCTCAAGGGCCTGACGGTCCAGTACCTGTTCCGCCGCAGCTATCGCTTGTCCAAGGGCCAGACGATCCTGTTCCACGCCGCCGCCGGGGGCGTCGGCCTCATCGCCATGCAATGGGCGAAGGCGCTCGGCGTCCACGTGATCGGAACCGCCGGCAGCGAGGAAAAAGCGGCGCTTGCGAGGGCCCACGGTTGCGACCACGTGATCCTCTACCGCCAGGAGAACGTGGTCGAGCGCGTCCGCGAGATCACCGCCGGCCGGATGGTCCCGGTGGTCTACGACTCGGTCGGCAAGGATACGTTCAGTGCCTCGCTCGACAGCCTGCAACCGTTCGGACTGATGGTGAGCTTCGGCAACGCCTCGGGGCCGGTTGCGCCGATGCCGCTGACGGCACTGCGCGGATCGCTCTATGTGACGCGCCCGTCGCTGATGGCGCACACCGCCAACCGCGTCAATCTCGAAGAGATGGCCGCCGACCTGTTCCGGATGGTCGGGACCGGCAAGGTCAGGATCGACATCAACAATCGCTACCAGATCTCCGACGCGGTGCAGGCGCACCGAGACCTCGAGGCACGCAAGACGACCGGGCAGTCGATCCTGCTGCCATAGTGCGGTCGAGCCTGCTGCCCTCGGCAGTCGATCCTGCTGCACTGGTGTCCGGCCCGCGGCGGTTTGCCTCGACCGCCCGGCTGTTCGGAGACGCTGCGATGGCGCGGCTGGCTGCCGCGCACGTCATCATCGTCGGCGTCGGTGGCGTCGGATCGTGGGCCGCCGAGGCCTTGGCCCGCAGTGGCTGTGGCCGGATCACGCTGATCGACCTCGATCACCTGGCCGAGTCGAATATCAATCGCCAGGTCCATGCGCTCGAATCGACGCTCGGGGCGTCCAAGGTCGAAGTCATGGCGGCGCGGATCGCCGACATCGCCCCGCAGGCGATCGTGCACGAGGTCGACGAGTTCGTCACGGCAGACAACGCTGCGGCTGTCATGCCTGCCGATGCCGATGCGGTGATCGACGCCTGCGATCAGGTCCGGGCCAAGGCAGCGATCGTCGCGCTGTGTCGCGACCGGGCAATCCCGATCGTGGTCTGTGGTGCGGCCGGCGGGCGCCGCGATCCGCTGGCGTTGCGCTGGGACGATCTGGGGACCGTCACCGGCGATCGGCTGCTGGCTGCGCTGCGGGCGCGGTTGCGCCGCGACCATGGTTTCACCGGGTCCTGGTTCGGTATCGATGCGATCCACGGCATCGCGCCGCTGGCGATGCCGGTCTTGCCAGCCGGCCGGCCCGCAGGGCGCGGAGCGCCGCTGGCCTGCGCCGGGTACGGTTCGCTGGTGACCGTGACGGCGACGATGGGCCTGGCGGCCGCGCAACGGACGATCGACACCGTCACCGCTGCCTGAACTGCCGGCGCAGCCAGCGCCGCGCGGACCCGGTGATCTGCCGCGGGCGGGTGTGAAGCGCCGCGGCGGGCGCTGCTGACGGCTCAGTCGAACTCGATGTTGTCGATCAGCCGGGTGCCCCCGATTCGCGCGGCGCCGAGCGCGACGTAGCCCCTGGCACGGCGCGCACTGCCCCGGTCGCTCTCATTGCTGCCGTCGCTCCCGTCGCTCCCGTCGCTCCCGCGGCTCTCATCGCTCCCGTCGCTCTCATCGCTCCCGTCGCTTCCGTCGCCCTCGTCGCCACCATCGCCCACCGCCGGCGGTTCCAGGTCGCTGCGACGTCGGATCGTCAGGTAGTCGGGCGCCCAGCCGAGCGCGGTCAGCCGCTCGAGCGCTTGCCGTTCGAGCGATTCGCGGGCCGCGGGATCATCGCGCCAGCAGTCGATCAGGTGGCGCAGTGCCAGCACCAGCGCCGTCGCCCGCGCCCGCTCGCCGGGGCCGAGGTAGCCGTTGCGCGACGACAGGGCCAGGCCGTCGTCGGCGCGGGCGATCTCGGTGCCGACGATTGCGATCGGCAGCGCGAACTGCTCGACCATGCGGCGCACGACCATCAACTGCTGATAGTCCTTCTTCCCGAACACGGCCAACGCCGGCTGCGCACAGCAGAAGAGTTTCATCACCACCGTGCAGACGCCGTCGAAGAAGCCCGGTCGGAAAGCCCCTTCGAGGATCCCGGCCAGTGCCGGATCCGGGGCGACGGTGTAGCGCTGCGGAGCCGGGTAGAGGTCCGACTCCAACGGCGCGAACACGATGTCGCAGCCGGCGGCACGCAGCTGGTCGCAATCGGCGGCGAACGTCCGCGGATAGCGGTCGAAGTCGTCGTTGGGCCCGAACTGCAGCCGGTTGACGAAGATGCTGGCCACGATCGGGCCGGCAGCCGCGCCTGCGGTGATCGCCGCTCGCGCATCGTGTACCAGCGCCAGGTGGCCGTCGTGCAGATTGCCCATCGTCGGGACCAGCGCACAGCGGTTGGCGCCGCCAATGGCGGCTCGCAGTTGCGCAATCGTCCGTGTCGTCTCCATGGCGTATCTCCCGCGATGGTCGTGCTGAATTCGTTCAGTGGCCGTTCATTTCCTGCTGGCCGTGCCCGCCGCTGGCATCGCGCAGCCAGCGCTCGGTCCCCATGGCGCATATCAGCCAGAACAGCCAGGCCCACGGCGCAGCGCCATTGGCTTGAGCGAGCAGGCCGATCGGGCCGATCAGCGCCCCGGCGCCGGCGATCGACGCTCCGGGCCAGCCCTTGTTCAGTGCAGTGAGCGCAACCAGGGCGGTGATGGCACCGGCGCCGAAACCGGCCCGCAGCATCTCCCGGCTGTCGTCGAGCAGCGCGATCACAGCCCAGACGAAGACCGCGAGTCCGAGCAGCAACTGGCCGGCGAGTCGGGTCAGCAGCCGATAGAAGTCCATGGCCCTGTCCGATCCCGCGTGTTCGCTGGCTGTCGGAAGCCAGCCCGGTTCGCGTCGGGCGCTCAGGCTCGGGCCCGATCCTGGTGATAGCTGCGCACACGGTCGACCTCCTCCTTGGAGCCGAGGAAAACCGCCACGCGCTGGTGCAGCGAAGCCGGCTGGATGTCGAGGATCCGACGATGTCCGTCGGTCGCCGCGCCACCGGCCTGTTCGATCAGCA
>JBEVJQ010000201.1:0-9602 GCA_040510055.1 Burkholderiaceae bacterium
CGACGACGGCCGCCATCGTACCGGGCTGCCCCTGATGACCGATGCGCGCCGCGTAGTGGCGGTCATGGCGACGACTGGGTCCGATCGCGGTGGCGATCAGCGCCAGGCCTCCGGCGGCCCGCGCCAACGGCTCGGGTATCACCGCGACCGGCATCTGGTCGAGCGCGCAATGGAGACTGACCGCCCGCGCCTTGCCAGCTGCCGCCGCGCGATCGAGCGCGGCGAATCCCGCGGGCACATCGCACCGGACCGGTTCGATTCCGGCGGCGATCAGCAATTGGGCCAGCACCCGGGTCTCGGCGCGATCGGAGGCCAGCACAATGACCGCCCGCCGGGCTTCGCGCAGGGCGATCACCCGTTCCAGGAGCCAGCGCCGCTGCGTTACCGCATCGGCAGCGATTCGCCAGCCGAGATCGCGGGCAAAAGCCGGATAGATCGATGGGACGACGACGACCCGCAGTCCGTAGACGGAAGCCAGTTCGGCTGCGCTTTCCCGGGCGGTGGCACAGATTCCGCCGAGCCGCCAGTAGCGCTGGAAAAACTGCCGCAGCGTCGGGCGCGATGCCGGCCCGGGTCGGCCATCGCCACCGTCACCCGAACGGGCTCTGTCAGTGGAACTCCCGTCAGGACCAACCCCGTCAGGGACACTCCCGTCAGGCAGACTCCCGTTAAAGCGAATCCCGCCAGAGCGAATCCCGCCAGAGCGAATCCCGCCAGAGCGAATCCCGCCGGAGCCGATCCCATGGACGTGGGGCTGGTCGAGGGGAGTTCCGTCGAAGTGCGCACCGTCGATCAGAAGGCGATCGGCATCGAGAAGGAAGGCCGAGCACAACCCGGTCAGCGGGACACCGCCCGCCGCGCCGTGGCTCTCCATCAGCGCTGGCGGGCAGCTGAAGATCAGGTCGGACCGATGACGTATCGCCCGTTCCGGCGGCGCCAGCGCGGTCGTCACGGCCGCCGCGCTGAGCCCCAGCAGCTCGAACAGCGCCTGATGGCGGGCCAAGGCATCGAGGGCGAGCGAATCGGTGCGCAGCACCACGTGTACCGGTACTCCGGCGAGCGCCCGGACCGCCGCGGCCAGAGCCACCGACAGCTGGTGACCCTCGCCCGCGGGTAGCTCCACGATCCGATCGTCGAGCATCGCCGCCGCGGCGGTCAGCTGCTGGAGGTGGGGACGCAGCCCGAGCGCGCGATTTGCGGCCAGCGCGGCAGTGGCGAGGCATTCGTCCATCTGCCAAGGCCGTTCGGCTGCGTCGTCGCGACAGCGCGCGACGCGGACGTCGAATGGCGTCGGGTCACGCTCGATGGCAAAAATCCGCGCCGCCGCGAGCCGGCCCAGGGCCTCGGGGGTAAGACGACCGCGGCGCAACCGCTGGCGCCACAGCAGCCGGCCAGAACGTCGATCGCGCGGACCGCGTTCGGGAAAGTCCCCCCATTCGGGCCCGGGTCGCGGTCGTGCCGGCCACCGCCCGATCAACCCGTCGGCGGCCCGACGCAGGATCGGTGCGAAGTCCATGGCCCGATGGTAGGAAACTCGGGGGCACAGCCGCAGCCGCCGCCGCTGGACGGCTTGCGGCACCGCGCCAAAATACAACGATCGGCGACGGTTGGCGTCATCCGGGTGCGGGGGGCGGTGCGAGCGATGCCCGGCGCTACCATCGCCCTGCCCCGAGCCGTGGCTCGGGCCACTCGCGCGAGCGGGTACCGGTGACCAACGCGGTCGACAGCCAACCCCGTGACGCGACCGCCGAGCTGGGTTCGCCGCCGACGGGGTGGGACCGGTGAAGACGACAACGACGGGGAGAGCCAACGCGTCATGAACTTCGAGAAGGTCGTCTTCGCGTTCTTCACCATCTTCGCCTGCACTCTCAATTTCGGCTTCTTCATCGGCGACCTCGACGACCAGCGCCTGCACCATGCGTCGGAACTGTTTGCTGCGATCGTCGTCAACCTGATCGCCCTGGCGATCAAGTTCGGCGATCGCACGCAGCTCGGGGCCACGCATCTGGCCACCAGCATCGTCGCCTGCCTCCAGTTGCTCGCGGCCGCCTGCGTCTGGACCTGGAACTCGCGGATCCTCGGGCTACCGATGGAGGAATCGACGATGGCGCTGATCGTCTCGGTCTCGGGCGGTGCGCTGCTCGCCAACGTCATTTCGGTGACGTTGCTGATCGGCGAGACCCTGCGGCCCCGGCGCTAGTCTCCAGCGTCCGGTCTCACGAGCTGCGCAAAGTGAAAGGCATCGAGACCGGGCCGCGGCGTGAGCGCACCAGGCGAGTCCCCCGGTGAGCGATGTCCTGTTCCTGGTGCTGCGCCGGCTGCGGGCCCCGCTGGTGATCCTGATCGCCGTCTATGCGATTTCGGTCCTGGGGCTCGCGCTGATGCCCGGCGTCGACCCCGAGGGCCGGCCATGGCGGATGGGGTTCTTCTACGCCTTCTACGTGATGAGCTACACCGCGACGACGATCGGCTTTGGCGAACTGCCGTATCCGTTCTCCGACGCCCAACGCGCCTGGCTGATGGTCTCGATCTACCTCTCGGTGATCGGCTGGGCCTATGCGCTGGGGATGATCTTCGCCCTGACCAGTGATCCGGCATTCCGGCGGACCGTAGCGCACGCAATGTTCCGCTGGCGCGTCCGCGGGCTGGGTGAACCATTCTTCGTGATCTGCGGTTGCGGCCAGAGTGGAACGGCGCTGGCCGCGGCACTCGATGCCATGGGCTATCGGCTGGTCCTGATCGACGTACGCCAGGATCGGGCCGCCCAGGCCGCACTCGGCGAGTTCAGTTCGCCGGTCCTGATCCTCGAAGCAGACGCACGGCTGCCGGAGATCCTGGCCGATGCCGGAATCGTCCGTAGCGACTGTCGCGGCCTGATCGCGCTCACCGGCTCGGACGCGGCCAACCAGAGCATCGCCATCGGCGCCAGGGTGCTCAATCGCGAGATCCAGGTGATCGCCCGGGTCAAGGATGCCGTTGCCCAGGGCAACCTCGAAGCCTTCGGCAGCGTATTCACGATCAATCCATTCAAGGCGTTTGCCACCAACCTGTCGCTCGACATCGCGGCCCCCGAGGTGCTGCGCCTCGAGGACTGGCTGACCGACCCGCCGGGCGCGCCATGCCCGGCCCGGATCAACGTTCCCAAGGGCAAGTGGGTGCTGCTCGGTTTCGGCCGATTCGGCCAGTTGATCAGCGAAGTGCTCGACGACTACGGCATCGGCTGGACGGCGATCGACCCGTCGCAGTCGCACACCCGCGATGCCCGAGTGCTGGCCGCGGACAATTCAGAGGATGCGCTGAAGGCAGCCGGCGTCCCGTCGGCAAGAGTCGTGGTGGCCGGTACCGACAACGACAGCGTCAATCTCGGCGTCGTCACGCTAGCCAAGCGGCTGAATCCGAAACTGTTCACGATCATGCGCCAGAACACCGCGGCCGACCGGGTGCTGATCGACTCGGCGCGGCCCAACGTGCGCTACGTCCAGGCCGAGATCGTCGTCCGCGAGGCCCTCCAGGTACTGAAGGATCCGCTGCTCAACCGCTTCGTGCTGCAGATCCGCGACCTCGGCGGCGCCCACGCCAGTCGCGTGATCGAGGCGCTGCTGCGTCGACTGGGCAACGCCGCGCCCAGGTTCTGGGAATTCCACTGCGATACATTGCAGCCGGGGATGTTCGACGCCTTCCTCCGCCATCCCGAACGGCCGCCGCTCCTCGAGCACCTGCTGCAGGATCCGGACGTTCCCGAGCGGACCCTGGCAGCCGTGGCGCTGATGGTCGTCACCCGTACGGACACCGTGGTCCAGCCAGGCGACGACTACCGGATCCGGCCCGGAGACCGGATCCTGTTCGCCGGACGCCGCCGGGCGCGCAGCCAGCAGTTGCGCTACCTCTACGAGCCCAACTTGTTCGAGAGCGTCCGCACCGGCGTGCCGTTGCCGCGGGCACTGGTGTTCCGTTGGCTGGCCGATCAGCGTCAGCGCCGGATCCGCAATGCGCAGGCCTGATACAGAAATGGTTGCCGCAGCGGCGACGAACGGTTACATTAATGACTCACGAGTCAGTAATCCGACGCAATCCGTCGATCCGATGAGTCCTCCCGTTGCCCGTCCCGCTGTCCGCTCCGCTCCGCTGTCGCGGGTGCGTGCCGCCGAGCGTCCGGCCGCCGGCGACGACGCCGCTCGGGACGCTGCCGCGGCCTTGGGGACGACGGTCGGCGCGGCGACCGATCCCGTCGCCGGTCCGCGGCGCGGCCCGCGCTGGGAGCGACGCAAGGAAAGCCGACCCAGCGAGCTGCTCGACGCCGCCCTCGAGGTGTTCGTCGAGCGCGGCTTCGCGTTGGCGCGGCTCGAAGACGTCGCTGCCCGCGCCGGCGTGTCGAAGGGCACACTGTACCTGTACTTCGACAACAAGGAAGAACTGTTCAAGGCCGTCGTGCGCAAGTCGATCCTGCCGTTGATCGACGAGTTCCGCAGTTCGGTCGCGGCCTCCGAGCGCAGCAGCAGCGAGTTGCTCGGCGAGTATCTTCACGGCTGGTGGACAGCTTACGGCGGCACGCGGCTGTCGGGTGTCGCCAAGCTCTGCATTGCCGAATCGGGCAACTTCCCCGAGGTCGCGCGGTTCTGGCGCGACGAGGTGATCGGTGCCAACAATGCCTTGGTCGCCGCCATTCTGCAGCGCGGGATCGACGACGGCGAGTTCCGGCCGATCGACATCGATCCGATGGTTCACCTGATCATGGCGCCGCTGGTACTCAAGATGCTGATGCGCGATTCGTTCGATGCCTGCTGCTCGACTTCGTCGATCGATCCGCAGCGCTTCATCGGGCACCATCTGGACATGCTGTTGCGCGCTCTGGCCCGCAATCCCTGAACCCGAACGTCGACGCCCACGAGGTCGCCCAGGATGGACATCGAACGCGCCCGCTTCAACATGATCGAGCAGCAGATCCGGCCGTGGAACGTGCTCGATCAGGATGTGCTTGACGCCCTCGCGCTGATTCCGCGCGAGGAGTTCGTCCCGATCGAGTATCGCGACATGGCATTCGCCGACGTCGAGATACCGCTGGCACCGGGTGGCCTGCACGACGGCCGGGCGATGTTCGCGCCGCGCGTCGAGGCCCGGATCCTGCAGGCGATCGCGCCCCGCAAGCACGAGACGGCCCTGGAGATCGGCACCGGTTCCGGCTACGGCACCGCGCTGCTAAGCCTCAAGACGCGCGAGGTCGTCACCTACGAGTGCGATTCGCGGATATTCGTGCTGGCGGCGGAGAACCTGCATCGCGCCGGGATCGTCAACGTCAGCCTCCACGATGGCGACGGATCGCGAATCGTCGGCAACGAGCGCGTCGACATCGTCGTCCTGTCCGGGTCGGTACGCGAAGTCCCGCGGCCGTTGCTCGATCGATTGTCGATCGGCGGTCGGCTGTTCGCCATCGTCGGCGACCGGCCTTCGATGGCAGCACGCCTTTACCTGCGCCGCAGCGACGATCGCTTCGACACCGAGGATCTGTTCGAGACGGCGGCACCGCGCCTGAGCGGCTTCCCGGACAAGGAACCGTTCCGGTTCTGATTCCGATCCCACCGATGGAACAGATCAGCGCAGTCGCGCTTGCCGACTGGATGGCCGACCATTCCCGCGTCCGCCCGCAATTGCTCGACGTCCGCGAGCCGTGGGAGTGTCGGATCGCGAGCCTCGCCGGCGCCCATAACGTTCCAATGTCGCGCATCGTGGCCGAGTTCGATTCGCTCGATCGCCACCGGCCCGTGGTCTGCCTCTGTCATCACGGCATGCGAAGTCTGCAGGTGGGACTGTTCCTCTCGCGCCAGGGGTTCGATGCCGTCTACAACCTCAGCGGGGGGATCCACGCCTGGGCGACGCAGGTCGATCCGGCGATGGCGACCTATTGAGGCTCGTCGTGTCGGCGTGCCCAGCCACGCCGCGCCGATGCGCCGAAGCCGAAAGGATCAGCCGGATAATGACTGCCTTGATCGGACCGCGGGTCCGTTGCGCTCGCCTGATCGGAGCGCGGGCCCGTTGCGCTCCCCTGATCGGAGCGCGGGTCCGTTGCGCTCGCTTGATCGGAGCGCGGCTCCGTTGCGCTCGACGCGCGGGTCGCTTGGTGCTGCTGCTCGCGACAGTGGGGCTGCCACCGACGGCCGGCGCGATCGACCTTACCGCAGCCTACGACGCAGCCGCGCGCCACGACACCCAGGTCGAATCGGCGCGCAAGGAGTTGGCAGCGGCAACCGAACGGCGCGCCCAGGCCGACGCCGCACTCAGGCCGACCCTAGGGACCGCCGCGGCCGCCAATATTGCGCGTGCCGACAACAATGTCCTCGAGGCGCAAAACTTCAACTGGGGCACTGCCGCCCTGAACCTGAACGTGCCGGTCTACCGCCCGGTTTTCGGAGCGGCGGCCGAACAGGCCGCGATCGCCGAACGGTTCGCGCGCGCGCAGCTGGACCAGGCCGAACAGGACCTGGCGACGCGGGCCGCGCAGGCGTACTTCGACGCGCTGGCCGCCGACGACGCCGTGGCCGTGGCCGAAGCGCAGCGCACCGCCATTGCCGAGCAATTCGCCGCCGCCAAGCGCAACTTCGAAGTTGGGACGACGACAATCACCGACCAGCAGGAGGCACAGGCTCGTCTCGACCTGAACGAGGCGCTGCTGGCCGCCGCACGCAACGACCTGACGGTCCGGATTGCGTCCCTGCGCTCGCTGACCGGCACCGAACCCCTACCGCTGTTCCCGTTGCGCCGCGACGCGACCCTGCCGCGCAACATGGCGATGGATCTCGAGACCTTCTCGCGCAGCGCACGCGACGAAAACTACATGGTGCGCCAGGCATGGCTGGCCGCCGAAGCGGCGCGGAAGCAGGTTGCCGAAGCCAAGTACGGTCACTATCCGACCGTGGACATCGTCAGCCAGGCGGGGATGACCCGGGGGCGTACGCCGACTATCGCGAATGTGCTGGTCAATCGCAGGACCGAGGTCAACGCCGGCCTGCAGTTCAGTGTCCCGCTCTATGCCGGCGGTGCCATCGATGCGCGCGAGCGCGAGGCGATCGCGCTGCTGGCCAAGTCCGAAGCCGACCTCGAGAGCGTGCGCCGGCAGACCGAGCAGGCGGCGCGCGAGGTCTATCTGGGGCTCAACAGCAACCTCGAGCAGGTCGGTGCGCTCGAAGCCGCGGTGCGCTCGAGCCGGCTGGCGCTGGAGTCGAACCTGCTCGGCTACCAGGTCGGCGTGCGAATCAACGTCGACGTGCTCAACGCCCAGCAGCAGTGGTTCACGACCCAGCGTGACCTCTCCCGCGCGCGCTACGACGTCCTCGTCAATACGCTGCGACTGAAGGCGGCCGCCGGTGCGCTGCAGGGGGTCGACATCGCGGCGATCAATTCATTGCTGATCGCGCCCGACCGGCAATCGCGCGAGGTCGATGTGCCGACGATATCCGGTCCACGGACGCGTCCGGACAGCAGTCGCTCGCGCGGTCCGTCAGGCCAAGGCGCCGGCCAGCGCGGGCCCCAGGGGGGCGCGGGTCGCGGCCAGAGTGGCGGCCAAGGCGGCATTCAGGGCAGCGGCCAGAGCGACACTCAGGACAGCACCGGCAGCCGGGGTTCGTCTGCGCCCGCGAGCGGCGAACCGCCTTCTGTCGAGCCGCGCGAATTCGGCGGCGTGGTCACGAAACCGCTGCCGCCGCCGGCACTCACGCCGCGTCGCCCCGCGCCACCGCCTCGCTGAGACGGGCCAGGAGCCGGACGAAGGCGTCAGCGCGGTCATCGGCGGGCGGGTTCAGCGCAACCTCCCGCAGGCTTGCGATCATCCGGTCGCGATCCGCGACGAAGCGTCAGCCGGCCGTGCCGGCAAAAGCGGCTCGATCAGCGCCAGGGTCCCTTCCGTCGCGCCGCGATGGGCGCGGGTGAAGGCCAGCGCCGCCGCAGCCATCCGCTCACGGCGCGCCGGGTCGCCGACGATCGCCCGCGCTACCGCGATGGCGGCGGCAGCATCGGGGACCGACTCGGCCGCGCCTGCGGCGATCGACGCCGCCGCGGCCTGGGCGAAGTTGAAGGTCGACGGTCCGATCACGACGGGGCAGCCAACGGCATTGGCCTCTATCAGGTTCTGGGCGCCGAAGGGCAGCAGCGAACCGCCGACGATGGCGACGTCGGCGAGGGCATACCAGGCCGGCATCTCGCCCATCGAATCGCCGAGGACGATCGCCGAGCGGGCGAGGACGGCACGCGCGTCGTCGCGATCGAATGCAGCGCGACGGGCCGCCCGATCGCTGCCCACGACATCGACGATCACCCGGTCGACATCGTCGAAGCGCTGCGGATGACGCGGGACCACGATCAGGAGCGGGTCGCCGCGCGCCCACGATTCGCGTCCGGCCGTCGCTTGTGCCTCCCGCGTCGGAGACGATTGCCCCTCGCGCCTCGCGGTCGATGGCACCTCATGCCGCTTCGCCGGTGGGGCCTCATGCCGCTTCGCCGATGGCGCCTCCACCGCCAACTCCGGCTGTTGCGCACGCCAGGCCGCGAGCAGCAGCGACTCCTCACCGTCGCGGGTGCTGGCCGCAACGATGACCGGCCGCGCGCCGATCAGCGAACGCCAATGGCGACCGCGCTCGATCAAGTCGGACGGCGGCGCGATGTCGTATTTGAGGTTGCCACAGACGGCGTCGGCCGGGCGGCCGAGCCGCTCGAGGCGCGCAGCGTCGTCGACGGTCTGCACGCCGATGCGCGCCAGGCGCCGCAGGGCCGGTGTGATCAACGCCCGTTGGCGCTGACCTCGGACCAGCGACCGCTCCGAGAGCCGGCCGTTGACCAGGGCCACGGGAACGCGCTCGCGCTCGACTTCGAACATCAGGTTCGGCCAGACTTCGGTCTCGATCATCAGGCCGCAGGCCGGCTGCCAGCGACGGAGAAAGCCGCGGACCGCGAACGGCAGGTCGTAGGGCAGATAGCACTGCACGATCCGCCCAGGCAGACGACGCGCCAGCTCCGCACCGGTCTCGCGACCGGTCGGCGTCGTATGTGTCAGCAGGATCGGACGCTGGGGATCGCGGTCGGCGAGCGCCTCGATCAGCGGCAGCGCCGCCCGGGTCTCGCCGACCGAAACGGCATGGATCCAGATCGGCCGCAGACCGGATGCGCTCGGTCGCCCCCCCGATTCCGTCCCCGATTCCGTCCCCGATCGCGTACCCGCCGGCATCCAGCCCAGCCGCTCGCCCCAGTGGCCGCGATACGCAGGCTGGCGGCGGCTGCGCCACAGTAGATAGCCGAACATCACCGGCAACAGCGTCCACCAGGCGAGCGTGTACAGGCGCCGAGCCCAGCTTTCGCTCACGGCATCGATGCCGGCCGACAGACGCAATTCATTGGCGGTAGTGATGCCGGCGGCCGGCCCGCTCAGTACGGCAGTTTCACACCCGGTGCGACGCTGTGGATCGCCTGACGAAAACCGTCCTGGATCCGTTTCAGGGCCTCGGGCGAATCGGCTTCGAAGCGCAGCACGACGACCGGCGTCGTGTTCGACGCGCGCGCGAGCCCGAAGCCGTCGGCGTATTCGGCGCGCAGGCCATCGATGGTCGTGAGTTCGGTCG
>JBEVJQ010000202.1:0-17294 GCA_040510055.1 Burkholderiaceae bacterium
GATGGGGCTCGATGCCCTGTTCCTCGCCGAAGGGTCGATCCGCGGCCTGTAGCGGGTGTACGCCGGCGGCCGACCGGGTCACCTCAGCCGAGTCGGCCTCGGCACCTTCGTCGACCCGCGACTCGACGGCGGACGGATGAACGCGCGCACCACCGAGCAACTGGTCGAGTTGTGCCACCTGGGAGGTCGCGAGAGCCTGTTCTACAGGGCGTTCGCGATCGACGTCGCCATCGTCCGCGCGACGACGGCCGACGGCGACGGCAACCTCACGATGGAGCGCGAGGCCCTGACCCTCGAGGCACTGTCGATCGCGACCGCGGCGCACAACAGCGGCGGGATCGTGATCGCGCAGGTCGAGCGGGTCGCCGAACGCGGTGCGCTCAACCCGCGCCAGGTCAAGGTGCCCGGCGTGCTGGTCGACTGCGTCGTGATCGCCCGGCCAGAGAACCACTGGCAGACGTTCAGCACCCCATACGATCCGGGCTTCAGCGGTGAACTTCGAGTGCGCAGCGGCGAGCGGCCGGCGATGGCGCTGGGCGAACGGAAGATCATCGCGCGTCGCGCCGCGCTCGAACTGAAGGCCAACAGCGTCGTGAATCTCGGGATCGGCATGCCCGAAGGCATCGCCGACGTCGCTGCCGAGGAGCGAGTCTTCGACCTGTTGACCCTGACGGCCGAGCCCGGTGTCATCGGCGGCATCCCCGCTGGTGGCCTCGATTTCGGCGCGGCCATCAACACCCAGGCGATTCTCGACCAGCCATACCAATTCGACTTCTATGACGGCGGCGGCCTCGACGCTGCCTTCCTCGGCCTGGCCCAGGCCGATGCCGAGGGCAACCTCAATGTCAGCCGCTTCGGCTCGCGCCTGGCCGGCGCCGGCGGCTTCATCAACATCAGCCAGAATGCCAAGCAGGTCATCTTCGTCGGAACCTTCACAACGGGCGGTCTCGAGGTCGCGGTCGCCGACGGCCGGCTGGCGATCCGGCGCGAGGGCCGGGACGGCAAGTTCGTCCCGCAGGTCGAGCACCGGACCTACAGTGGCCGCGTGGCGGCCGACCGGGGGCAGAACGCGCTCTATATCACCGAGCGTTGCGTCTTTCGGTCGACGACCAGCGGCCTCGAACTGATCGAACTGGCCCCGGGCATCGACCTCGAGCGCGACGTACTCGCGCGGATGGCGTTCCGACCGGCGATCGCGCCACGGATCGCGACCATGGATCCGCGAATCTTCGCTCCCGAGCCGATGGGTTTGCGTGACCGGATGCTTGCGCTGCCCCTGTCGCAACGCCTCAGCTACGACCCTGTCCAAGGCCTCTTCTTTGCCAACTTCGAAGGTCACGCAGTCCGTAGGCTCGCCGATATCGAGGTGATACGCGAAGCGCTGGTGGCGCGCCTCGAGCCGATCGGTCACAAGGTCCCGGCGATCGTCGACTACGACAATTTCAGCGTCCTGCCGGAGTTGCTCGACGCCTGGTCGGACATGGTTCGCGACGTCGCCGGCCGCTACTACTCGCATACCACGCGCTACACGACCAGCGCCTTCCTGCGCTCGAAACTGGGAGAGGCGCTGCAGCAACGCGAGGTGGCCCCGCACATTTTCGAGAGCGCCGACGAGGCACGGGCCCATCTGGCGTCGGTCGCCAGCAAGCGCAACGCTGGTTAGGCGGGCTCGCCTCGGCGATCTGTCGTCAATGGCGCGAAGGACCGCGCGCGCGGCCGGCGGAACCCGCATGCCACGCAGCGCCGGCGGAACTCGCATGCTGATCCGGCGTTCGAAGACGTCGCAGACGTCGAGCGCCGCATTGGCGAGAACCGAAAAGACCAATGGAAAAGGGAGGCTGGCGCCTCCCTTGATTCGATCAGGGCCTGGTCCCCGTCACGCCGGGGACAAACGGTGCCTGGATGGAGGATCAGCCGCGAGGGGCGGGCTTCGACTGCTGCGGAACCGCCGCGTCGGACTTGGCATCCTTCATCTTCTCACCCTCGCACGCGTAAACCGCGGATGTACCGAAGGCAAGCAGTGCCAGCACGGCAAGGACTCTCTTCACGGATCACC
The DNA here is from genome assembly GCA_040510055.1 of Burkholderiaceae bacterium. Taxonomy (GTDB): domain Bacteria; phylum Pseudomonadota; class Gammaproteobacteria; order Burkholderiales; family Burkholderiaceae_E; genus Lautropia. The sequence goes on from JBEVJQ010000202.1 coordinate 2,057, forward strand.
TCCTTTACGAGTTCGGGCAGCCCAGCGACGATAGCACCGTTTCCGGCAGCGCGCCAACGGCACGCCGATCGCGACCGGATCGCAACGAATCCCGTCGTGCAGGCCCGGGGACACCGGCCCGCTATACTGGTTTGCCGACAGAACCCTATCGCCCGCCGCATCCGTGACCACGGACGGCACGACCATGCCGCGGACGGACGCCGGGCCGAAACCATCAATGGCCGACTGGATCACTTCCTTCATCGCCGGCGGCGGCTACTGGGCGATCATGCTGCTGATGGCGCTCGAGAACGTGTTCCCGCCGATCCCGTCCGAGCTGATCATGCCGTTCGCCGGGGCAGCCGCTGGGCGCGGCGACCTGGATTTCGCGCTTGTCGTCGCCGCCGGGACCATCGGCTCGCTGGCCGGCACCCTCCCCTGGTATTGGGTCGGGTATCGACTCGGCAGTCGGCGTTTGAAGCGCTGGACCGATCGCCACGGGCGCTGGATCACGATCTCCACCGGCGATGTCGAGCGCGCCGAGCATTGGTTCAAGCGAAATGGCCACTGGGCCGTCGCCGGGGGCCGACTGGTGCCGGCGCTCCGGACGGTGATCTCGGCACCGGCCGGCGTGACGGGCATGAGGTTCGTTGACTTTCTCCTGTGGTCGGCCGCCGGCACCGTGGTCTGGAGCGCCGCGCTGGCCGCCATCGGACTCGTGCTCGACAGCCGGCACGACCAGGTCGTGCAGTGGCTGAACCCGGTGACGACCGCGATACTGGTCACGGTGCTGCTCACCTGGATCTGGCGCGTGGTCCGCTTTTCGCCCGACGATCACCGCGGATGATCGCCTTGAACGACCGCGCCGCGGCCATCCGCTAACTGCCGGGCGCCAGATCGGACCGATGGCGGCGTTCGCCTGGGACGACCTGCGCTTCGTCCTCGCGGTCGCCGAGGCGCGCTCCCTCGCCGGCGCCGCTCGCCGTCTCGGCGTCAACCATACGACCGTACTGCGCCGGATCGGGGCGCTCGAGGAGCGCCTGGGCGTAAGGCTGTTCGAACGACTCCCGGCCGGTCACGTGCTGACCACGGCGGGCGAACAGGTCGTGGACACCGCCCGGGAGACCGACGAGCGAATGACGGCGCTCGAACGGCGCCTGCTCGGCCAGGACCTGCGACCTTCGGGCATCGTTCGCGTAACCACGACCGACACGCTGATGGCGTCGATCCTGCCGGCGATCCTGGCCGAATTCCGGGCCACCCATCCGCGGATCGTGCTGGAGGTGACGCAGTCCAATCGGCTGGTCGATCTCAATCGCCGCGATGCAGACGTGGCGATCCGGCCAGCCGACGACCCGCCGCAGACGATGATCGGGCGGCGGATCGCCGAAGTGGCGTTCGCGATCTATGGCGCTCCCGTTCATCGGCTTCGCGGCCCGGACGCGGATCTCTCCGCCCAGCCGTGGATCGGCCTCGACGACACGCTCGCCCACACCACGGTCGCCGGCTGGATGCGCAGCAACGTGCCGGACGCAGCGGTGGTCCTGCGCGTCGATTCGCTGCTGGCGATGCACCTGGCCACGCGCGCCGGCCTCGGACTGGCGGCACTGCCGTGCTATCTGGGCGCAACGGCGCCGGAACTGGTCCGGATCCATGGACCGATTGTGGAGATGCGGTCCGCGCTCTGGATCCTCAGCCATCCGGACCTGCGCCACGCGGCGCGCGTCCGCGTCTTCGCGTCGTTCGCCGTCGAGGCGTTGACCCGTCATCGGTCGCTGTTCGAAGGCCGCAGCGGAACCACCCGAGGCCAACGCCGACCAGCGCCGGTTGCGCCCGACCACCGACGCGGTCCCTGACGTCGACTCTTCGGTGCTGCGGCCATCCCTTACGCGCCCGCACGGGCTGCGGCGCGGCCGGCTGTGCGTTTTCGCAGATCGGCCAGGCAGAAGCGCAGATTGCCGCGCGATGGCGCACACCCTATCTTGGACCTGTGAAACGGACCAGGGCCGAGGAGGTTTTGATCGTGGAAGCGCTGTTCATTCCCCTGTCGCTCGTTGCAGGCAGTCTGCTCGCCGTCCAGGCCGGCGCCAATGCGCAACTGGCAAAGGCCGCCAACAGCCCGATGGCAGCGACGGTAATCCAGGTGTTCATCGCCGGCGCCTTGCTGCTGGTCATCGCCGCTGCGACCGGCACGCTGGATGCCTTCGGCCGCCTGGCCCGCGTCCCCTGGTGGCATGTCAGCGGCGGACTGGCGACCGCCATCTACGTCGCCTCGACGATCGTGCTCTTTCCGCGCCTTGGCGCCGTGGTGACGGTGGGCCTGTTCATCGCCGGCCAGATGCTCGCGTCGCTGGCGCTCGACATCCTGGGCCTGCTCGGCGTCGCCCGCCAGCCGCCGGACCTCTGGACGGTCATCGGTGCGGCCACGGTGCTGGCAGGCGCCGCGGCGATCGTCGGCGGACAGAAGGGTTCGGGCATCGCAGCGCCGCCCCGTGCCGGCTGGATCGCGCTGGCGCTGTTGGCCGGTGCCGTGCTGCCGATCCAGGGAGCGGTCAACGGCCTGCTTCGCGCCGACATCGGGGCGCCGTTCGTCGTCGCGGCGACCAGCTTCGCGACCGCGACCGTCGCGATGATCGGTGTCCTGCTGCTGATGCGAATCACCGGCCACGGACCAGCCCCCCGATTGTCCGGTATCACGCGGATGCCGTGGTGGGGCTGGCTCGGCGCCCTCTGCGGCGCGACCTACGTGACCACGATGTTCACGGCGATCCCCGTGATCGGCGCGGCCGCTGCCGTCGGCCTCACGGTGGCGGGCCAGCAGTTGGCGTCGCTGTTCGTCGACAGCCACGGCTGGTTTCGCCTGCCGCGGCGACCGCTGACCGGCCTCCGGCTGACCGGGGTCATGCTGCTGCTCGCCGGGGTCGGGGTGCTACAGAGCTCCTGATGACGCGGCACTCGCAGACGAGACTCGCCGGTGGAGCCTCCGACGGGGGCCACCGAGGGAACTCGCCGACGGGACTCACCGGGGGGACTCACCGACGGGACTCGCCGACGCGACTCGGGACTCGCGGGCCGGCGGTCAGGACGGTAAGCTCCGGGGATGAGTGCATCCTCCGATGCTGCGGGCGCGGGCGCCTGCACCCTGCGGCCGTTAGCGCCCGCAGAAGTCGCGACCCTGATCGACTGGGCAGCCGACGAGGGCTGGAATCCGGGACTGGACGACGCCGATGCGTTCCATGCCGCTGATCCCGGCGGCTTCATCGGCGCGTTCGTCGACGATCGACTGGTCGCCGGTATCTCGGCGGTGGCCTACGACGCCGCTTTCGGGTTCATCGGGTTGTACTTGTGCCGTCACGACCGGCGCGGTCGGGGCTACGGCAAGGCCGTGTGGGACGCGGGCATCGCGCGGCTCGGCGACCGAACGATCGGCCTCGATGGCGTCGATGCGCAACGTGACAACTACGTTCGCAAGGGCTTCGCGCCCGCCTATCGCACGGTTCGCTACAGCGGCCGCCCGCGGCCACCGGTCGCCGCCGGGGGGTTGGGTGCACCGACGGCCGCGCCAGCCAGCGACGACGAAGCGATCGTGGCCGTGGACGCGGCGATCGTCGCTGCGATCCTCGCGTTCGACCGGAGCGGATTTCCGGCGCCCCGCGCCGCGTTCGTCGAACGCTGGACATCGGCGCCGCGGGTCGCGCTCGCCTGGCGCCGAAGCGATACGGTGGCCGGCTATGGCGTACTGCGAGCCTGCCGCTCCGGGTGGAAGGTCGGTCCGCTGTTTGCCGCCGACACGAACGGCGCGATCGCGCTGCTAGCGGCGCTCTCGGCCCGGGCCGGACCGGCGGGCGAGATCCACCTCGACGTGCCTCAACCGAACGAGGCGTTCGTCCGCTACCTGACTGGCGCCGGCTTCGTCCCCGGCTTCGAGACGACGCGGATGTACCGTGGTCCGCGGCCGGCTGTCGGCGCGGCGACGGTCTTCGCCGTGACGACGCTCGAGCTCGGCTGACCTGCCGCGTCCGGTTCATCCTGCCGCGCCAGTCGATCCTGCGTCAGTAGATCCTGCGCCGTCGCCTGCGTCAGTCGATCCTGCCGCATTCAGTAAAGCCGGCCCTCCAGCACCCGCCGATTCTTCCGATTCGCGGAAGAGACTGTCCCCGGCAGGCCGTTGATCGACCGCCCGCCTCGGGCGACGATAGGTTCCGATGCGATGGACCAGGAGGCCAGACGATGGAGGCAACGCCTCGCAATCCCGCCGCGCTGGCGAACACGGATTCTTCCGGCCTGGCGATTGGCACGATTCGCCGGCCGACACGGGACGAACTACCGGCCGTCGCCGCCGTCGTCACGGCGGCACTCGGGACTTACCGCGGCGCCGTATCGGCTGCGGTGCTCGATCGCTACATCGAGGACGCGCGGACGATCGGCAGCCATCCGGGCAGCGCTGACCTGCTCGTCCTCGAGCACGACCGCAGGCTCGTCGGAACCGTGATCTACGACCGTCGCGCGCAGGATCTCGATCCATCATGGGCGAGCATCCGGACACTGATGGTCGATCCGCGCGAGCGCGGTCGCGGCTTCGGCCGGATGCTGGTCGAGCACTGCATGCGACGCGCCGCTCGCGATGGCGTCGCGGGCATCGGCCTTCACACGGCAGCCTTCATGACAACTGCGGTCGCGCTCTACGAGCAGTTGGGATTCGTCCGCTGCCGGTGCTTCGACCTGCGGGCGTCGCGGCTCCTGGGCCTCGAACCCGGACCCGGGGACCTTACGGTGATCGCCTATCGACGCGACATCCGACCGCCATCGGACAGGTCGCGCCGCGCCGTCGTCCTGACCGGGCTGGTGACGGGGATGCACCGGATCGGCGCCGGGCTCGGGATTGAGGTCGGGCTCGGGCTCGGGCTCGGTACCGGGCTCGGTACCGGGATTGGCGCCTGCAGCATCCTGACCGGCCACAGGGAGGCAAAGGCGATGGCGTCTCGCGGCAACACACTCCCGCCAGTGACGGGTTCGATCCTCTTCGAGCAGGACGCACGGACCGCGGCGGCCGACGACTTCGGCCACCTCGTCCATCGCGAGCCCCAAGCGGTCGTGCTGCCCGCCTCCGACGACGACATCGTCGCCGTGATCCGCTGGGCAGCAGCCAATGGCCGCAAGGTCGCCGCCCGCGGGCAGGGCCATTCGGTATTCGGGCGGGCGCAGGCGGCCGACGGCGTCGTCATCGACATGGCGCCGCTGCGGTCCGTGCATGCGATCGACCGCGATCGGGTCGTCGTCGAGGCCGGCGCGAAGTGGAGCGAGGTCCTGGCCGCGACCTTGCCGCGGGGCCTCGCGCCACCGGTATTGACCGACTACCTGGAGTTGTCAGTCGGCGGCACCCTCGTCGTCGGGGGTATCGGAGGGAGGACGTCTGACGACGGTGCCCAGACCGACAACGTGCTCGCGATCGAAGTCGTCACCGGCGATGGTCGCAAGCTTCGCTGCTCGCCCGACGACAATGCCGCGCTGTTCGATGCGGTCCGGGCCGGGCTCGGCCAGGTTGCCGTGGTCACCCGAGCTACGGTGACGCTCGTCCCGGCGCCAGACCAGGTCCGCCGGATCCTGCTGACCTATCGCGACTTGAAGACGATGCTGGACGACGCCCGCCTGCTGACCGGCGATGGCCGATTCGACGTCGTCCAGGGCGCCATCGTCGCCCGACCCGACGGTGGCTGGACTTTCCGGCTCGACGTCGCCAAGGCGTTGCCGGGCGCGCCCGACACCCCTGATGACCGCCGACTGCTGGCCGGTCTCTCCGACCAACGATCGGAGGCCAGGCCGGTCACGATGCCCTACCTCGACTACCTCGGGCGGCTCGCGACGCTCGAGAAGGCGTTGCGGGCCAACGGCCACTGGCATCACCCGCATCCGTGGCTGACCACTTTCGTCGGCGACGATGCGGTCGAGGACGTGGTCGCCGACGAACTGTCGCGGCTGACACCGGCCGAACTCGGGCCGATGGGCCAGGTCGTGTTGTCGCCCCTGCGCCGGAGTTCGATCCGAACGCCGCTGCTGCGTCTGCCCGATGGTGACCTGTGCCATGCGTTCAACCTCGTCCGGCTGCCGGCAACCGGCAGTACCGCCGTCGGCGAACGGTTGACCAACGCCAACCGCGCGATCTACGACCGCATCCGGGGCCGTGGCGGAACGCTCTATCCGGTCAGCGCGTTCGCGATGTCGGGCGACGATTGGCGGCGTCACTTCGGCCCCGCTTTCGCCGCGCTCGATGACGCACGGCGCCGCTACGATCCGAAAGGCCTCCTGACGCCGGGATACGAGCTGTTCGAGCGGCGGGCGTGAATGCGGAAGGCGTGAATGCGGAAGGCGTGAATCAGGAAAGCGTGAATCAGGAAGGTGCGAATCAGGAAGGTGCGAAGCAGGAAGGTGCGACGAGGCGGCCCTGAGTGAGGAAGGTGAGCGAGTCGGCGGGAATGACCCGTGCTCACGCCCTCATCCCACGCTTGCAAGGTGCGCCGCTATCGGCAACTGGCCGCCCGACCCGTATCTGATCGTCCTCGTCCTCGGTGGCGTGCTGATCGCGCTCGTCGCCTGGCTGCCGCTCGCGCTGAGGCGCGTACCGCTGTCGCTGCCGATCGTCTGCATCGCGCTCGGTGCCCTGCTGTTCTCGCTGCCCCAGGTCGCAGTGAAGCCGTTGCCCGGCATCCAGCCGGTCATCACCGAACGGCTGACCGAGTTCGTCGTGATCATCGCGTTGATGGGCGCGGGCCTGAAGCTGGACCGTGCGTTCGACTGGCGGCGCTGGCACATCACCTGGCGCCTGTTGGGGATCACGATGCCGCTGGGCATCGTTGCCATTACCGCCATTGGCGGCTGGCTGATGGGCCTGCCTTGGGTGCTGGCGCTGCTCGTTGGTGCTGCACTGGCGCCGACCGACCCGGTTCTGGCCGCCGACGTACAGGTCGGACCGCCGAAGACGGGCGAAGAAGACGAGGTTCGATTCGGGCTGACTTCGGAGGCAGGCCTCAACGACGGGCTGGCGTTTCCGTTCGTCCACCTGGCCCTGGCCCTGGCGCTCCATGCGTCGGCCCCCGAGCCGTGGCTGGCGGCCTGGTTCGCGCACAGCGTGATCTGGGAGATCGCCGCGGCGATCTTTGCCGGTTGGGCGATCGGACGCGGCTTCGGCTGGCTGACCTTCCACGTTCCGGCCAAGTCGCGGCTGGCGCAGACCGGGGACGGCCTGATCGCCATCGCGGCAACGCTGATCGCGTACGGGCTGGCCGAGATCATCGACTGCTACGGCTTTCTCGCGGTGTTCGTGGCAGCGCTGTCGTTGCGGCAATCGCACAGGGACCACGACTTCCACCGCCAGATGCACGATTTCACCGATCAGATCGAAAGGATGGTGATGATGGGGTTGCTGCTGCTGTTCGGCGGCGCCCTCGTCGATGGGCTGCTCGCGCCGCTGCAATGGGTCGACGTGGTCGCCGCGCTGCTGGTGATAGTCGTCGTCCGTCCGTTGACGGGAATGGCCGCCCTGATGGGCGCACCGATCGAGCGCCGCGAGAAGCGCACGCTCGCGTTCTTCGGGATTCGCGGCGTCGGCTCGTTCTACTACATCGCCTACGGCGTCAATCGGCTCGAGCCTGCCGAGGCCGACCGGCTATGGGCCTTCACCGGCTTCGTGGTCCTGCTGTCGATCCTCATTCATGGACTGACGGTCACCCCGATCATGCGATCGCTCGATCGGCGACAGGGTCGCGACCCCGACCGGACCGGCCGGGCCGCTCCGGCATCGTCCCCGGCTGCTGTGGCCGCCGCGGAACCGGTCAAGAAGCCAGTTCGGTCACGGGAAAGATCGCATTGATCTGTCCGGTTCCGGAACTGGGGAAGTACGGCGTCACGACTTCGACCTTGCCGACGTAGCGATCCCAGCCCAGCGCCCCGAGCAGCATCGCCGTGTCGTGCATGAAGCCCTCGCCGTGCGCCTTGTCCGCGTATTCCGGCAGCAACTCGGTGAACGCGGGCCACTCGCCGCGCTCCCACATGCCGACCACGTGATGATCGAGTTCGCCGAGGAACGGGCTCCAGATCCTGTGCTTGAACTCGTCGGCCCGGCCGTTCTGCGCGAAGCGGTGCGACAACGAACCGCTGGCGAGGATCGCCACCGTCCCGTCGTAGCGCTCCTCGATCGCCTGGCGCACGGCCCGTCCGAGCGTCGCACTGTCGCGCAGGTCGTGGACCATGCAGAGCGCCGAGACCGACACCACCTTGAACTGGCGATCGGCGTTCATGTAGCGCATCGGCACCAGCGTGCCGTACTCGAGCGTGAGCGACGTGTTCTCGTGGGCCCGGGTATGGACGCCGGCGGCCGTCGCCGTCTCGGCCATCAGCCGACCGAGCAGCGGATTGCCGTCATAGGCGTAGGGCAGGTTCCTGATGAAATGGGGCAGCTCGTTCGACGTGTAGATGCCCTCGAAATGCGCGGCGTTGTTGATGTGGTAACCGGAGTTGACGAGCCAGTGGGTATCGAACACGACGATGGTGTCCACGCCCAGTTCGCGGCAGCGGCGTCCGATCTCGACGTGACCGTCGATCGCCGCCTGGCGACAACCCTTGTCGGGTCCGTCGAGCTCCGACAGATACATCGACGGAACGTGGGTGATCTTGGCGGCCAATGCGAGCGTGCCCATGATGTCTCCGAGTTTGCGCCGAGCGGGAGGCGGGGGGCCGTGGCGGCGGCCTCAGAGGCCCCAGCGCGGGATGTGATGGCCGCCCAGCGAGACGGCGATGTTCTTCGGCTCGAGGAACACCTCGTAGCTCCAGGTACCGCCCTCGCGGCCGGTGCCCGAGGCCTTGGTGCCGCCGAACGGCTGCCGCAGGTCGCGGACGTTCTGGCTGTTGACGAAGCACATGCCAGCCTCGATCGCCGCGGCCACGCGATGCGCCCGTCCGAGATTTTCGCTCCAGACGTAGCTCGACAGCCCGTACTCGACGTCGTTCGCCTTGGCGATGGCATCGGCCTCGTCGTCGAACGGGATCAGGCAGGCCACGGGGCCGAAGATCTCTTCCTGGGCGATACGCATCTTGTTGTCGACGCCGGCGAACACCGTTGGCCAGACGTAGTTTCCGCCGGCCACGTTGGCCGGCAATTCCGGCGCGTACGACGGTCGGTCGAGTCCCCCGCAAAGCATCGTCGCGCCCTCTTTTTGTCCGAGCTCGACGTAGCGGCGGACCTTGGCCAGGTGGTCGGGTGTGATCATCGGCCCGATCGTCGTCTGCTCGTCGTGCGGGTCACCGACGCGGATCTTCTTCGACCGCTCGGTGAACTTGGCCACGAAGTCGTCGTAGATCGAGCGCTGCACGAGGATGCGGCTGCCAGCGGTGCAGCGCTCGCCGTTGTTCGAGAAGATCATGAACACCGCGGCATCGAGCGCGCGCGCCTGGTCGGCATCGTCGAACACGACGAACGGACTCTTGCCGCCCAGTTCCATGCTGAACTTCTTCAACCCCGCGGTGCGGACGATCCGATTGCCGGTGGCCGTGGATCCGGTGAACGAGACGGCGCGGACCAGGCGGTGGCCGACCAGCGGCTCGCCGGCCTCGCGGCCCATTCCGTGGACGACGTTGAGCACCCCCGGTGGGATCCCGGCCTCGAGCGCAAGTTCACCGAGCCGCGCGGCCGTGAGCGGCGAGAGTTCGCTCATCTTCAGCACCGCCGTGTTGCCGAAGGCGAGGCACGGGGCGACCTTCCACGTCGCCGTCATGAACGGCACGTTCCACGGGCTGATCAGCGCGCAGACACCGACCGGGTGGAACAACGTGTAGTTCAGGTGTGTCGGCGTCGGATAGGTATGGCCGTCGACCCGGGTGCACATCTCGGCGAAGTAGTAGAAATTGTCGGCCGCGCGCGGGACGAGCTGTTTGCCAGTCTGGGCGATGACCTGGCCGGTATCGCTGGTCTCGGTGTGCGCCAGTTCCGCAACGTTGGCGGCGATCAGGTCGCCTAGTTTGCGCACCAGGCGCGCACGGTCGGGGGCCGGAGTCGCGGCCCACTTCGGGAAGGCGTCGTACGCCGTCTGCACCGCCTGCTCGACCTCGGCCTCTCCGCCCTGGGCCACCTCGGCCAGCACCGCTCGGGTCGCGGGATCGACGGTCTCGAAATAGCGATCCGAGGCGACGCTGCGGCCAGCGATCAGGTGGTCGATGCGCTTGTCCGGCATGGGAACTCCTCCAGCGGCTTGCTCTGCGGTTGTCTGTGATTGGTGCGGATTTCGGGATTCTGCGATTCTGCGGATGGTTGCGTCAGCGACCGAACGCATCGTCACCGACGACTGTATTCATCAGCGAACCCACGCCCTCGATCTCGGTCACGACGACGTCGCCGGCCTTGACGTCGACGACCCCGTCCGGTGTCCCGGTGAGGATCACGTCACCGGGAAGCAGCGTCATGAAGTCGCTCAGATACTCGAGCAGCGAGGCGACGTCGTTGATCATGTCGGCCGTGGTGCCCTGCTGCGTGACACGACCGTTGACCGTGGTTCGCAGCGCCAGCGCCTGCGGGTCGGGGACGGCCGCGGCCGGCACGAGCCACGGTCCGATCGCGGTCGCGCCGTCGCGGTTCTTGACCCGAAGGTTCGGGCGATACCAGTTCTCGAGGTAGTCACGAAACGCATAGTCGTTGCAGACCGCGTAGCCGGCGACGTGCGCGAGCGCCGCGGCCCGAGACACGCGCCGCGCCGGCTTGCCGACCACGACCGCCAGTTCGCACTCGTAGTGCATGAAGGTCACGTCGTCCGGGCGGCGCGTGAAGCCGCGATGGCCGATCAGCGCGCCCGGACCCTTGACGAACACCAGTGGCTCGTCCCGGGCGGTGACCGTCAGTTCCTTCGACAGTTCCTTGACGTGGTCGGCATAGTTGAGGCCGAGCGCGATGACCGTGCCGACCTCGAACGGCGGCAACCAGACGACGGCGTCTTCGGCGAGCACGCGACCATCGGCAAGCCGAATACCACGAGGATCGGGGACGGCGTCGTGGATCGCGCCACCGAAGGCGACGCGCGCGACCGGGTCAGGCAACGCTGGCGTCATGATCCGTGGCCCGGGTCCGGCGCCGGGGCAGTGGCCGCGGCGGCGGCCCCGGGCGTGGTCGCGGCCATCGGAGCGGCGTCGGCCGCCGGCGGCGAGGACTCGGCCACCAGCCGTCCCTCGATCCGTCCCAGACCCGGCGCCTCGACCGAGAATGTCTGCCCGGCGCCGGCCTGCGGCGCGCCGGCGGCGATCCCGGTCAGCAGCAGATCGCCCGGGCGCAGCGTCATGAACTCGGTTACGTCGGCAAGCAATTGCGCGAACGGCCGCGTTCGGCCAGCGGTCGACGCACGGTGGACGGTCTCGCCGTCGATTGCCACCTCAAGCGTCACCGCGTCCGGATCCAGCGCGTCGGGAGCGGCGAGAGTCGCGCTGATCAGGCACGATCCGTCGCGAGCCTTGAAGCGGATCGAGGGTCGATAGAACGCTGCATGCGGCACCGTCAGGTCGACTGCGAGCAGGTATCCGGCCAGGTAGTCCGCTGCCGCGCCGGCGGCGACGCGACACGCGGTGCGACCGATCACGAGCCCGAGGGCGGCACCGATCTCGAACGCCGGGACATCGTGGTCGACCGTGACGGCGACACCCGACGGCGCATGGGTGTTGCGCGGCTTCACATAGAGAACCGGTGCTCGCGGCGGCGCCTTGTACGGCGCCGCATTGACGGCATCGCCGAGTCGTTCAAGCGCGGCCGGGTCATTCATCAGCACGCCGTAGATGACACCGCTGAGGCGGATCGGTGCCGGCAGGCCGTCGGCCAGTGCCAATGGCGGCAGTGTGCCGATCGCAGAGTGGGCTACCGAGTTTCTGGCTGAAGAGGTGGCCGCTGAAGAACTGGCCGAATAGTTTGCTAACATGTGAGTGATTGGACCACCAAGCCCGCCCCAGGTCAACATGTCGCCGGCACTGACCCGCCCCAACCTGCCGATGATGCTCCTCGTGGCGCGCGATCGGCTGATCGCCCGGTTCCGGCCGCTACTGCACGAGCACGGTCTGACCGAGCAGCAGTGGCGGATCCTGCGGGCGGTCCATGACGCCGGGTCGCTGGAGCCGCGCGAGATCGTCGCGAGCTGCGGGATCTCGAGCCCGAGCCTCGCCGGCGTGCTGGCGCGGATGGAGGCACTGGGGCTGATCGACCGCAGGAGGTTCGATCACGACCAGCGCCGGCTGGCGATCGCATTGACCGCGCGCAGCCTGCGCCTGGTCAAGGCGCTCGCGCCGCGGATCGAGGCGATCTACCGGCAGATGGAGTCCGACACCGGGGCGGCTATTGTTGCGCGTCTCATTGCCGACCTGGAAGCGATGACGGCGGCGCTCGCGGACCGTGGCGACGACTCGCGTGGCGACGGCTCGCGCGGCGCCGGTGGTCGTGGCGCCGATCGCTCGGGCCGGGCGCGCACGGGCGACGCCGGTGGTCGGCGGGCTATCATCGTCGCGCCTTCTCCCGCTCCCACGTCCCGCCCTCCGGTACGTCGATCGCGATGACCTCAGCAGCGAGTTCGTCCCCTGCCTCTCCAGCGCGACGCTGGACTCTGTTCGGCCGCGATACCGAGGAGCCGCATCGCGTATCGACGCCTCTCGAACTGCTGTTCGACCTGACGTTCGTCGTGGCCATCGCAGCAGCGGCCTCGCAGCTGCATCACGCCGTCGGCGATCATCATCTTGGCCAGGGCCTGCACCGCTTCGCCGCGGTGTTCTTCGCGATCTGGTGGGCGTGGATGAACTTCACCTGGTTCGCGAGCGCCTACGACAACGATGATCCGGTCTATCGTCTGCTCACGATGCTGCAGATGGTGGGCGTCCTGATCCTCGCCGCCGGGGTTCCGGCGATGGCCGAAGGCCACTTGGCCACGGTGACGGCCGGTTATGCCGTGATGCGCATCCCGTTGATGGTCCAGTGGTGGCGGGCATCGCGTGACCATCCGCAGTGCCGCCTCGCATGCCGCCGCTATGCGATCGGCATCGGCCTGGTCCAGTTGCTGTGGCTGCTGCGCCTGCTGCTGCCCACCGAGTATGGCTGGTATGCGTTCTATCTGCTGGTGGTGGCCGAGTTGGCCGTGCCGGTCTGGGCCGAAATGAGCGAGCCGACACCGTGGCATGCCCATCACATCGCCGAGCGCTATGGGCTGTTCACGATCATCGTGCTCGGCGAATGCGTGCTCGGCGCAACCAACGCCATCGGCAATGTGATCGCGACCACCGGCTGGTCGCTGGACACCGCGCTGGTCGGGCTCGGTTCGGCCGGACTGGTGCTGAGCCTGTGGTGGAGCTACTTCCTGATGCCATCGGCCGAGACGCTCCACCGCCACCGCAATCGGTCCTTCGGCTGGGGGTACGGCCACTTCGCGATCTTCGCGTCATTGGCCGCGCTGGGGGCGTTCCTCGAGGTCGCCGCCGATGCCTTGAAGACCGGGCCGGCGGCCGGCGGCGCCGACCACGGTGCCGTCACGCCGCTGCTGGCGATCTCGCTGATCGCTGCCGCCGTGGCCGTCTACCTGGTGACGATCTGGGTGATCGGCATCTGGCTCGAGCGCGACTTCGCCCGGTTGTGGTGGCCACTGGCCGGTGGCTTCGGCTGGCTGGCCCTGGTCGTCGCCGCCGTCGCCCTCGGATTGCCGTTGCCGTGGGCAATGGTCGCACTCGTGGGCACGCCGGCATTGGCGATCTGGATCTTCGAGCGTGGACGCCAGGCGGATCACCACGCTCATTAGTGCCCTGCCTCGCAGGTACATGGCATCAGCACGGGTACCCACGGCCAACGGAGGTCGACGACATGGATCAGCAGACGTGGCAATCACTGGCGCGTGCGTTGTTCGATGCCCGGCGCAGCCGTCGGCAACTCGAGCAGTTCTCGCGGCTCCATCCGGACATGACGATCGATGACAGCTATGCGATCCAGCGCGAATGGATGGCGCTCGAGAAAGCCGATGGCCGGCGGGTCATCGGCCACAAGATCGGCCTGACATCACGGGCGATGCAGTTGGCCTCGCAGATCACCGAGCCGGACTACGGCACGCTGCTCGACGACATGCTGCTGCGCGATGGCGCCGAGATCGAAGCGGCCGCCTACATCGTCCCGCGGTTCGAGGTCGAGTTCGCGTTCATCCTCGCGCGGCCGCTCCAGGGGCCGAACGTCACGCTGTACGACGTGCTCGACGCCACGGCCTGGGTGACGCCGGCGCTGGAATTGATCGACGCCCGGATCGAGCCGTTCGATCGGCATTCGAAGGCGCCGCGCAAGGTCCTCGACACGATTGCCGACAACGCGGCCAACGGCGCGATCGTCCTTGGCGGCCGGCCCAGTCGTCCTGACGCCGTCGACTGGCGCTGGGCCGGCGCACTGCTGTTCAAGAACGGCGTGATCGAGGAATCGGGGCTGGGCGCAGCCGTGCTCAATCATCCGGGCAACGGCGTGGCCTGGCTCGCCAACAAGCTCGCCCCGCACGGAGAACGACTCGCGGCCGGTGAGATCGTCCTCGGCGGCTCGTTCACGCGGCCCGTGCCGTGCGCGGCCGGCGACGTCTTTCACGCCGACTATGGCGCGCTCGGCTCGCTATCCGTGCGCTTTCGCTGAAGACCAGGCCCGGGCGGCGTGATGAACCGGGAAAGTCCCTGCCCTGACAGCTATTGCGCGACAGCCTCCGGCGACGGCAGCTTGCCCCAGAGTTCGACGATCCGCTGATCGCGACCGCAGCTGTTTCGATAGAACTTGTAGCGCAGCGGATTCTTCTTGTAGTAGTCCTGGTGGTAGTCCTCGGCCGCGTAGAACGGCCCGGCCGCGACGATCTCGGTGACGATCGGATTTCTGAACGGCTTGCCGCGTTCGAGCGCCTCACGCGATTCCTGGGCCATGCGCATCTGGTCATCGCCCAGCGGATAGATACCGGTACGGTACTGGGCGCCGATGTCACAGAACTGCCGGTCCTTGACCGTCGGGTCGATGGTCCGCCAGAAGTAGTCGACGAGCCGCTGGTAGCTGACCTTCTTCGGATCGAACACGACCCGTACCGCTTCGGTGTGGCCGGTGCCGCCGTTAGAAACCTGCGGGTACGTGGCAGTGGCGGCCGTCCCGCCGATGTAGCCGGAAGTCGTCGAGACCACGCCCTCGACCTTGTCGAAGTCCGACTCGACGCACCAGAAGCAGCCGCCGGCGAAGACCGCGGTCTGCAGC
>JBEVJQ010000203.1:0-12503 GCA_040510055.1 Burkholderiaceae bacterium
ATCGATGCGCTGGGTATCGGCCGACTGCAGCAGAGCCTTGCCGAATGTGCTGGCCGTCATCGGCCAGGTCGGCATGATTTCGTCGCGCAGCCGAGCCCAGGCCGGCTGGGGATAAACGCGCAGGCAGTTGTCGAGCCAGCGGGTCACGGTGATCAGACCGTCGCCGGGCTGCACGAGATCGTCGCGAAGCTTCGCCGGGATCGTCAGGCGACCCTTGGCGTCGAGCGAAAGAGGATAACTACCCTCGAACATCGCCGATGCGACCTAGATCTTCGTGCATCTTTGACCTTTGACGACTGCCAAAGCAGTTCACCCACCCGCTGCCGACGTCAACGGCCGATCTGCGCTCCTGGCCGCGGCCGACACGTCCCCGTTCTTTTCACTTCTCTGGGTGCGTGACCCGCGAAATCCCACACGACCCCACGGGGACACACGACTTCCCACCAAGACGGAGCATATTTCATCGGGTTCACGACAGTCAAATCGGTTCGTCTACTTTTTTCCCGTCGTAACAAGGACTTAGAGACGATCGTTCAGGCAGGAAATGGCAACTTTACGGCGTGAAAACGCGATAATTCTCGGGCACTTAGAACAGAAACCGTAGGTTCGAAGCGAGCAACAGACGCTTGACCCTTGATGCAGCACAAAGGCTGATTTCCACCGGCCGCTGAACGGTCGGGTCCGGGGGATGGACGGTCGATGACCGTTGCCTCGCGGCGGCGGGGATGCCGTGGACGGTGGCGCAAGAAAGGGGGAGCGAGCCTGTAGGCCGGATTCTGTCCGCCTCGCGGCGTGACGGTCATTCCTCTGGGCCGACCGTTACCGGCCGGCTCTAGCCATCTACCCGCACGCTCGGATGGGGTCCGGACGGCCGAAGCCGTCGCGCGTGCCTATTCGATGTTGCTCCGGATGGGGTTTGGCGTGCCGCCGCTGTCACCAACGGCGCGGTGAGCTCTTACCTCGCCGTTTCACCCTTGCCACCGGTGCCGCGAGGCGCCGGGGGCGGTCTGTTCTCTGTGCCACTTTCCGTCGTGCCCGGTCCGGCCTTTCGGCCCGACTGGCTGCGCCTGGCCGTTAGCCAGCATCCTTCCCCTGGAGTCCGGACCTTCCTCCGGCTCACGCCGGCGACCGTCCGGCTCGCTCCCCCTCGGACTGTAGCAGGGCCGGCGTGAGAACGGGCCCGCTCGCCGTATTGGGCATCGGCAGCGGGCCAACCCGACGCGCCGGCCACTCATCGCCCCGCGATGGACGAGCGGGCCGCGATTGCGCAACCCTCGGACGATCCGCCAATTCCGTCGCCCGCCGAGGTCGCCATGCCCTTGTCCGAACTCCTGCCGATCCGTATCCGCGCGGACCGCCGCCCCCCGAGCCGTAACCGGCACGATGCCGCCGAGCGCCAGCGGCGACTGCGCTGGATCGTTTTGCTGGGAGCCGGTTCGCTGGCGGCAATCTGGTCGGTCGCCATGACCCGCCCGGCCAGCGCGGCCCAGGAGGCGATGACCTTCGGCGCACCGACCGTGCTCTCGGCCCGTGGTCAGCGATTGAAGGTTGCCGTCCCGGTCCAGGATGCTGCCGGAGCCCGCGCTTCCGCGACTGCGTTCCTGGTCGAAGAGACCAGGGCGACGCAAGGCTACGAGGCGCCCCTGCCGCGCGGCTTCACGGTGATGCGGCCCGCTCAGTCGGCTTACGTGGTGTTCCAGTCCGACGAGGTGGTCCAATCCCCCACCGTCAGCGTGAAGTTCACCGTCGCCGGCGATCCGAAGAGTCCCTACCTGATGGATCTGGCAATCCCGGAGGCCGAATTCGGGCGCTCCATGCCGCTTGCCCAGGTTGCCAGCGCCGGCCGCGACGCTGGCGTGTCCGGTATCGCCGTCCGCCGGATCACCGGGCCGGCGCCGCGGACCGACCTGCCGCCGAAGTGACGGCACAGAGCCTGGTCACAGCCTGGGCGACTCAAGCCCATCCAAGCTGTTGCAAGCTGACTGTGTCGTTCCATATCTTTGTCATGTGCCGGATTCGAGATCCATCGAACACCATCACATAGACATAGTCCGCTGCAACCGTCTTGCCGGTTGGCGCCGCCGGGCCACCAGGTCCGGTCTGCGTTCCGTGAAAGACGGCGTAGGCAGCGACGCTCTTTCGCGATTCGTCCGCCGCGAAGAGGCGCAACTCATAGTGACCGTCGGGGATGGGCGTGAACAGATTCTTCATCCATTCGCTGTAACCCTCGAGCGTCGTTATTCCGGCCAGAGCGCCAGTCTGTGCGGAGAACGTTGCATCGGGATGGCAGTATTCCCTGCAGCCTTCCCACCCCTTTCCGGTCTCACATGCTTCGAAGAACAGCTTCGCGGGTTCCGCGATCCCATCCATTGAGCGAGTCCTCCTGATGATCCTCAGCGCGCCGGTAACCGGACCGGCACCTTGATCGCGTCGCGGTTGTCCTCGATGTAGGAACGAACGATCGCGGCGCAATCGGCATCGGCGACGAAGCCCAACTCGCGCGCACGGCTGGTATCGAACCGTGCGGCCCAGGTCTTGACCAGCCGGATCACCGCCGGATCAGGCTCGTCGCGGACTCGGCCGCTGACCTCGGGTCCGGCCAGTTCCCGCAGCACGGACAACTCCTCGTCCATCGTCGCGACCAGCCCCGGCAGGTTGATGCTGCGGTGCCAACCCCACGCCGCCGGTGCCAGCGACAGTGCGTGCAGGAACATGCCGATCACGGCACGCGGTGAAGCGATCCACATCTGCGTCGCAGCCGGAACCGGCAGCACGGCGTCGAGGCCGGACAGGGGCTCGCGGATAATCCCCGAGGCGAACCCTGAGGCGGCGCCGTTCGGCCTGCCGGGGCGGACCACGACCGTCGGCACGCGCACGCTGCGCCCGTCGATGAAGCCCTTGCGGGTGTAGTCCTGGACCAGCATTTCGCCGATCAGCTTCTGCGCGCCATAGGACCCCTGCGGCGTGGGTGTCGTGGAATCGGTGACTGTCTTCGGCAACTCGCCACCGAAGACGGCGACCGAACTGGAGAACAGGACCCGCGGCTGGTGGCCGGCATGGCGACAGGCTTCGAGCAGGTTGCGCGTGCCATCGACATTGACACGCATACCGAGGTCGAAGTCCGCCTCGGCCGTCCCGCTGACGACGGCCGCGAGGTGAATCACCACGCCCGTGTCGGCATCGACCATCCCGCTGACCGCCTTCGGATCGGTGATGTCGCCGGCGACGTTGACGACGCCGCGGCCCTCTGCCGTTCCGGCCACGACGTCGAAGCAGGTGATGCGGCCGATCGGATGCTCGTTGGTCGCACAAGCCTCGTCGTCGAGAGCGATGCGGCCGGCACGCGCGAGCGTCTCGGCCAGTTGTCGCCCGAGAAAGCCGGCACCGCCGGTGATCAGTATGTTCATGATCGTCCTCCGCGGCATCGCGCCGCCGTTGTGCCCGTCACGGGGTTCGTCATCGGTCCCCGATCGGGCTCGTCATCGGTTTCCTGTCGGGGTCGTCATCGGGTCCTAGTCAGGGTCATCATCGGCTCCTAGTCGAAGCGTCATCAGTTCCCAGACGGGATCGTCGTCGGGTTCGACTCGGTTGCGTCCCGGGTCCGTCCGCTCGAACCTCGTCGCGTTCGTCATCGGGTCTGCGCCAGCGCCTTGGTGAAGAAGTCGCGCGCGCCGAAGTTGCCGGACTTGAGCGCCATGGCATAGGGCGCATCGAGCGCCCGCAGGACCGGAACACCGGGATCGATCTCGCTGCCGATCGCGAACCGCCGGGCGCCCAGCGCTTGGACGACCGCGCCCGAGGTCTCGCCTCCGGCGACCACGAAGCGGCGGAAGCCGTGCTCGGCGAGCGCCCGTGCAACTTCGGCGGTGAAGCGTTCGATCGCCATCGAGACTCGCTGGCCGCCGAAGCGCTTCTGCGCCGCCTCGACGGCGGCCGGATCGGCACTGGTGTAGACCAGCGGCGCCGGCTCGGCCGGCTGCTCGAGCGCCCAGCGTGCAACGGTATCGGCACCGAGCCCCTGCTCGACGACCTCTTCGGCGGTTACCAGCCGCGCTGGCGCCTGTGACCGGTAGCTGTCGATCTGTCCGCGTGTCGCCGTCGAGCAACTTCCCGACAGCACGATCGCCCGGCCTCCCGCTGCTGCAACGTTCGCGTCCGCCGCTTGCAACGCACCGCTGGCGCGGAAATTGTCCGGCAGCCCGAGCGCAATGCCCGAGCCACCGGTGATCAACGCCAGTCGCTCGGCGGCCTTGCCCAGTGCGCGCAAGTGCCGGTCCGACGTCGCGTCGCAGATCGCGACCTTGACCCCGAGCCCGGCGAGCTCCGTGAACCGCGCGTCGATTGCCTCGGGGCCGGCATCGACCGTCGCGTTGTCGACGAGGCCGACCTTGCCGCGGCACTGGCGCTGAAGCCAGCGGACCAGATCGGGATCGGTCATCGGCGTGACCGGGTGATGCTCCATCCCACTCTCGCTCAGCAGCCGGTCGCCGACGAACAGGTGGCCCTGGAACACGGTTCGGCGATTGGCCGGGAACGCCGGGCAGGCAATCGTGAAATCGGTATCGAGGACGGCCATCAACGCCTCGGCCACCGGGCCGATGTTGCCTTCGGGCGTGGAGTCGAAGGTCGAACAGTACTTGAACAGGTACTGGCGCGCGCCCGCGGCCCGCAACCAGGCGAGCGCCGCCAGGCTCTGCTCGACGGCCTCACCCACGGCGACGCTGCGTGACTTGAGCGCGACGACGACGGCGTCGGCCGCGATCGGCTCGGCCGTCGCGCCGTCCTGCGGAACGCCGATGATCTGGACCGTCTTCATGCCGGCCACGGTCAGCATGTTGGCCAGGTCCGAGGCACCGGTGAAATCGTCGGCAATACATCCGAGCAGCATCACGTTTCCTCCTTGGTCGGCCCAATTCTCGCACTGCTGCGGCTGTCATGACCGGCGACTTGCGGCCGCGCCGGCAACCCCCGCCGATCCCAACGAGAGCGCCTCGCCGGACCGGGGTATCGGCCGGCCGCGATCGATCCGGCGTTTGACCCGCCGCCGACGAGGCCCCACCATCGGGCCATGCCGCCCGCCACGCTGCCCGCCGGACAAAGCGTTCGACCGATGCCCCCTGGGGCGACGGAGATCGGCGGCGACGAGGCCCTCTGGGAGCAGTGCCTGGCGATCGCAGCGTTACGTCGCCAGGCTGCCGCGCGCGGTGAGCAAACGCCCCAGGCGGCTGTCGATGCCGCACTCGAGGGGGTCGCGGCCAGCGCGCGCTCCGAGGCGCAACGCGCCATGGTCGCACTCTATCGACCCCTGTTGGCGGCGCCTCCCGGCCGGCGCTACGTCAGTGCTCATCTCGGCCAGAGCATCGACGGGCGCATCGCCACCCGGGACGGCAGTTCGCGCGGCTTGAACGGCGAGGAAAACCTAGTCCACCTGCATCGGATGCGGGCGCTGAGCGACGCGATCATCGTCGGCGCCGGCACCGTCCTCGCCGACGATCCACAACTGACGACCCGGCTCGTGCCCGGCTCGAATCCGGTTCGGGTGGTGCTCGACCGTCGCGGCCGCGTCGCCCCGACATTCGGCGTCTGCACCGATGGCTGCGCCCCGACCCTGATCCTGACGGGCCCGACGAGTAGCGGGCGCCGTCACCTCGGCGACGCCGAGGTCGTCGAGTTGCCGCTCGACGGGGACAGCCTTCATCCCGACGCGGTACTCGAATACCTGGCCAGCCGCGGGCTCGACGTGGTCTTCATCGAAGGCGGCGGCGTCACCGTCTCGCGCTTCCTCGAGGCCGGACGGCTCGACCGCCTGCAGGTGACTATCGCGCCGGTGGTGTTCGGCGCCGGCGTTCGCGGGCTGACGCTCGAATCGGTGGCGTGCGTCGACGACGCGATCCGCCCGCCGGCGCGCCAGTTCGCGCTCGGCTGCGACCGACTATGGGATTTCGAGTTCGATCAGCGATCGAACCATCCGGCCAGGTCGTGATGACCGACGACGAGTGACGACTGGCCGGCGGCGATCAACGCCCGCCGCGCCTGCAGCCAGGTCTCGATCCGCCCCGGTCCGAATTGCGCGGTTCTCGCGGCCACGGCCGCGAAATCGATCGCCAATCGGTCCTGGATCATTGCCGCCTCGTTGGCCGTCGCGTCATTCGCCGTCCCCCCGGCCGCCGTCGCCTCGGTCGCCGCCGGGTGGTCCAGAGCGAAGCGCCAGTCGGCCGCGACCGACGCGACGCGGTAGCCGGCGGCAGTGGCCAACCTGCGCAGCGCATCGACCGCCCCGGGCCCGAGCGCCGGCCCGAAACCCTTGTCACGGCGCTGATCGCGATCGAACGCCGCCGCCACTGCGCCATCGTCGGCCAGCGGCGGACGCCATTCGATCCGGCCGTCGTAGGTCAGAGCGAACAACCAGGCGACGCGCTGCGCCGCGCACCAGGCGATCAGCCGCGCCAGCCAGTCCTCCGATACCAGGTCGAGCAGCGCCGCGGCCGTGATGAGGTCGAAGCCGCCGTCGAGCGGCGGCGCGGATCCGGTCGATGACGGGACGCCGGCGACGCCGATCGCCGCCAGATCGGCCTGTCGACAGCGGACCCGTGCCGACCAGTCGGGCCCGGCGATGGCGACGGCGTCACCTTCGCTGCGATACGCGAACCCGGACGCCGCCGACCAGCGCGCGAAGCAGCCGGTGGCGGCGGCAAGCAGTCGTGGATCGTGGTCCACCAGCAGCCAGTCCTGGTCCGCCCCGAGCCGCGGTATCAGGTACCGGAGGTTCGACCCCGTCCCGCCGCCGAGATCGAGTCCGCGCCAGCGCGAACGCGTCGACAGCGAACGCTCGATCGCGCCGATCGCGCGGGCGGCGTGATCGGCCGGTTCGCGCAACGCGAGCCAGTCGACCTCGAAGCCATCAGACATCGGCCAGCGCCGCGGCGAAGCGTCGCGCCGCCGCCGTCCAGTTCGCCCGTTCGAGCCGCGTCGCACGCCAGCGACCAGCCGCGGCCGCCAACTCGGCGCGACCACCGGCGTCGAGAAGGCCGTCGGCGATCGCGGTCGCGAGCGCTGCCGTGTCGCCGACGGTCACCAGGCGGGCGGCGCCATCGACGGTGGCGGCAACGGCACCGGCCCGCGTCGCGACGACCGGCAGACCGTGCATCAGTGCCTCGGCCAGGCTCATCCCGTAGCCCTCGTGATGCGACGCCAGCACCATGCCGTCGGCGCCGTCGTACCAGTGACCGAGATCGTCTTCGTCGACCTCGCCGACGAGCCGGATCCGATCACCGAGGCCGGCAGCGGCGATCGCGGCGCGTACGTCGTGCACATGTTGCCGATCGCGGTCGATCGAGCCGACGACGTCGAGACGCCACGCCCGCCGACGTTCGCCCGGCAGAGCCCGTTCGATATCGGCCAGCGCAGCGACCAGGTCGAGATAGCCCTTGCGCGGGGTCACGGTCGCGACGCAAAGCAGTCGCACCGGTCCACCACCGGAGCCGCGTGCCAGCGGGTACGGATCGCAGCCGGGCTCGACCACGGCGATCCGCTCCGCGGCCACACCCATCACCGCGACCGCCGCGGCGGTGTCGATACTGGTGACGATGACCCGCCGGGCGTGGGCCAGCGCTTCGATCTCGGCCGCCGCCGCGGCGCAGCCCGGCGGCGGCCGCCTGGCCCCGCCCGACCTCGGCTCGTCCAACGTCGGCTCGTCCAACGTCGGCTCTTCCTCCAACCACAATGGATGATGGACCAGGGCCACCAGCCGCAGTCGTCGGCCGTGGCGGCGCGCCAGTTCGGGCAGCGCTCCGAACGCCAACCCGTCGACGACGACCCGGGTGCCGTCGGCGATCGTCGCGAACACGGCCTCGGCCCGCGCCCGGTCACCAGCAGAAGGGCGCGGCCAGTCGCCGGCCAGCTCGAGCGGCTCGATGGCGAAGCCCGCGCCTCGCAACTCGGCGACGATCCGCCGGTCATAGCGGAAACCACCGGTGGCGGTGTCGATCGGACCGGGGACGACGAACACGTCGGCCGTCGCGCTGGTGGACGTCCCGGTGATGCCGAGCATCGCGCTACCGGATGTCGCGCGACCGGGCGCCGGGCTGCCGGATGCCGCGCCGGTCGCGGCCTCGTCGCTCAACGGACCCGCTCGCGCCGATCAGGCCGCGCCACGAAGCGGCGCCTCGTACGCCGCCCAGGCGATGTGCGACTCGTGCAGCCGGACCTCCAGCGCGACGATCCCATCGGCGCCCGGCCCGAGTTCGCCGGCGACGATCCGGGCCGCCATCCGTTCGTGGATCACGCGCGCCATCACCTCGGTGGTGGTGTTGACGCCACTGAATCCGGGCTCGTCGTCGAGATTTCGATAGTTGAGTTCGGCGATGATCGCGCCAAGGGCCCCGCCGGCGCGGCCGATGTCGACGACGATGCCATCGTCGTCGAGAGTCGGTCGCCGGAACGCGACGTCGACGACGAAGGTCGCGCCATGCAGTCGTTGCGCCGGCCCGAACACGTCACCGCGGAAACTGTGGGCGATCATCAGGTGATCGCGAACGCAGACGGTGTACATCAGGCGGTCTCCAGATCGTAGCGGATGCGATGGCAAAGGGTGGTCGCGTCCGGCGTCGCCAACCGTGCCAGCACGGCGGGGAGTTCGTCGAACAGACTTTCGCCAGTGACGAGCACATCGAGCCGGGGGTCGGCCAGCAGATCGAGCGCGAGCGCCATCCGTCGCGCCAAGGTCCAGCGCGGACGCTGGAGCGGTGGAATCGAACCGACCTGCGACGAGCGGATCGACAGCCTTCGCGAATGGAACGCCTCGCCCAGCGGCAGCGTGACGGCGCGGTCGCCGTACCAGCTCAGTTCGAGCACGGTAGCCTCGGTCCCGGCGAGGCGCAGTGCGGTGACCAGGCCATCGGGGTGGCCGCTTGCATGGACCACGCGATCGGCTTCGCCGGCAGCGGCCCCGGGCGCGGCGAAATGGACGCCGAGGCTCGCGGCCGGTCCCGCCCGCGACGGCTCGATGTCGATCAGTTCGACGCGCGTCCCCGGTACCTGCGCCGTGAGCCAGGCGACGAGAAGCCCGACGACGCCGCCGCCGACCACGGCGATCCGCTCGCCGGCCAGCGGCTGCAGGTCCCAGAGCGCGTTGACCGCGGTTTCCACGTTGGCGGCCAGCACCGCGCGTTCTGGCGGCACGCCCGACGGTAACGCGTGGACCGCGTCGACGGCGACGCAATAGCGCGTCTGATGCGGGTAGAGGCAGAACACCTGGCGACCGATCCATTCGACCGGCCCGGCCTCGACCTCGCCAACGTTGCTGTAGCCGTACTTTACAGGTCCTGGAAAGTTGCCCGATTGATGCGGCGCGCGCATCCGATCGAACTCGCTTTGCGGAACTTCACCGCGAAAGACCCGGGACTCCGTTCCCCGGCTAACGCCGGTGTAAAGTGTCCGCACACGGACTTGGCCCGGAGGCAGCTCGGCCGGAAGCGACTCGGTTCGGATCTCGCCCCGACCTGGTGAACGGACCCAGAACGCCCGGGCACTAAGGTGGGTTGCGAAGGCAGAGTCGGCGGGTGGCCGGTTGCTTTCTGGAAGGTCGTTATCGAGTCGTGCTGACATGTCGTGGTCGATGATCCCATGAATGACGCATCGCTCCCCGGTCGGGAACGAGGATCGCCTGCCGAGCGGGTCGCCCTGAGGCGCACGCTGCCGGTGGTCGCGACGTTCGTCCTGGTGGCGGTGGCCGGTAGCTGGCTCGATCACTCGACGCTGGGCCTGGTCACGGCGATCGGACTGTTCGCGGTCGTGGCGCTGTTGGTCATCAAGGGCCTGACCGTCAGTCATCCGCACCCCAGGTTCGGTCCCGCCAACCAGGTGACGCTGAGCCGCGCCGGACTCACGTGCCTGCTCGCCGGTGCAGTAGCCACGGGCGGCGCTCCGACCTGGCAACTGGCGGTGATGGCCACCGCCGCCGCCGCGCTCGACGGCGTCGACGGCTGGCTCGCGCGGCGTACCCGCCTGGCCAGTCCGTTCGGCGCGCGATTCGACCTCGAGATCGATGCGCTGCTGATCGCCGTGCTGTCGCTGCTCGCCTGGAGGCTCGATCGCGCCGGCGCCTGGATCCTGTTGGCCGGGACCATGCGCTACCTGTTCATCGTCGCCGGCGGGCTGTGGCGATGGCTCGCAGCGCCGCTGCCGCGTTCGCGCCGACGCCAGACGATCTGCGCCGTCCAGGCGACGATGCTCGTGGCCTGCCTGGTGCCGATCCTGCCGCAGCCGCTGGCCGTCGGCTGCGCCGCGACCGGGATGGCGGCGCTGGTGGCATCGTTTGCGATCGACATCGGCTGGCTCTGGCGAACGCGCCATGCGAGTCAGGCCAGCTTGGGCGAACTCACCGAAGGTCAGCCCGCCACGGGTCAAGCCGAACTGAAGTCGCCGGACTCGCCCCGGTGACCGATCGACTCCGTCGCGTGCCCTGGGCTGCGCTTGCCGCTGCCGTCGTCCTCAATGCGACGCTTGCGTTCGAGAACTGGTGGCCGACACCGGCGATCGTCCCGCTCGCGCAACTGGCGCCGGAGTTCCTCGGCCTCTGGCTGCTGCTGCTCGTGGCCGCCATCGGCGGCGTTGCCACCCGGCCGCGGCTGATCTCGCTGGTGGCTGCGTGCTACATGGCATTGGTCATCGGTCGCTACGCCGACGTCACGTCGCCGGCCCTCTACGGCCGGCCGTTGAGCTGGCACTGGGACGGCAAGCACCTGCCCGACTTGATCGCGGGCGCCATCGCGCAGTCGGCGCCCTGGCGGGTCGCGGCAATCGTCCTCGGCATCGCCGTCGGCATCGTCGCCGGCCACCGGTTGTTGCGCTGGCTGATCGCCCTCCTCGCCCGGGCCGCGAGACCGGCGTCCCGATCGGCGCTCGCGTGGTCGACGACGGCGCTGGCTACCGCCGTGGTCGTAGCCTATCTCGCCGGCGTCCAGGCGACCTGGTCGTGGGTCTCGCCGCCGGTTTTGCGTGGCTGGTGGCAGCAAGCGGCGCTGGTCTGGGCAGCCCGGTCGCCGGAGAACCTCGACGAGGTGCTGCCGCCGTCGCCGGCCTTCGACAGCGACCTCGGCGCCGTCGCGGACGCCGATGTCGTGTTGATCTTCCTCGAGTCCTACGGTGCCTCGACCATCGACGACGCTGTCCTGGCCCACGACCTCGAGCCGGGGCGACGCAAGCTGGGCGAGGCCATCGCCCGATCGGGCAACACCGTCGTCTCGGCCCAGATCCGGTCGCCGACGTTCGCCGGCGGCTCGTGGCTGACCCATGCCGCGTTGCTCACCGGCATCGACACCGCCGACCCGGCGCGCTATCCGTTGCTGCTTGCGAGTGACCGCGACAACCTGGTCAAGCGGTTCCGCGCTCGCGGTCACCGGACCATCGGACTGATGCCCGGCATGCGCGGCAGCTGGCCCGAGGGCAGCTTCTACGACTACGAGCAACTGATCACGGCGAGCGAGCTCGATTACCGCGGGCCCCGGTTCGGCTTCTGGCAGATTCCCGATCAGTACTCGATCGCGCGGCTCGAGGCGTTGTCGTCGGCCGCGGCAGAGGTCGATGGCCGGCCACGGTTCATCGTGTTCCCGACCATCACCAGCCACATTCCGTTCGATCCGGTTCCTCCGCTGCAACCCGACTGGACGCGGCTGCTCGGACCAACGCCGTTCGATCCGGCCGAGGTCGCCCGAGTGCTGGCGCGCTCCCCCGATTGGCTCGCGCTGCGCGACCCGTATCTGCGCTCGCTCGTCTACTCGTTCGGCTGGATCGGCGATTGGCTCGAGCGCCCGACGGAGCGCGAGCGCGTGGTGCTGATCGTCGGCGACCACCAACCTGCGGCACAGGTCACGGGCCGTGATGCGAGCTGGAACGTCCCGGTCCACCTGATCACGTCGAACACGCAGCTGCTCGATCGGATCCAGCGCGCCGGCTTCGCGCCCGGGCTGGCGCCACTCTCGCCGGCGATCGGCGACATGCCGTGGCTGCTACGGGTGCTGCTGGACGTCTTCGACAGTCATGCGCCGGTGCCGGCGCCTGGTGGTCATCCCTGACGCTTCGCCCGGGGCGCCGACATCGCGCAGGCCGGTCCTTCATGCCGCGAAGGTGGCATGGACAATGCACGCGCGCGATCGGGGCCTACCTCCGCCGCCGCACGGCGCCGGGACGGAACACCTTGGCGTCGTCGTAGAAGCCGGGATCGAGGTTCTGCGGGCACCAGCCAGGCAACGCCATGACCGGCAACGGCGTCAGCGGCCAGCGCTGGCCATTGTCCGCTGCCGCCGCCACGACGCTGACGGCCTGATCGCCCCCGACCGCCACATCATCCGTGACCGCGACATCATCCGTGACCGCGAAATCATCCGTGACCGCGAAATCATCCGTGACCGCGACATCATCCGTGAACGCGGCCGGGTTCGTGACCGCCGCACCGTCGGTGAGCGCGGCCGCGTTCGTGACCGCGGCCGCGATCAGGAGATCGA
>JBEVJQ010000204.1:0-7252 GCA_040510055.1 Burkholderiaceae bacterium
GGCGCGACCAGCAGGTCAAGGTCCGGGGCTTTCGGATCGAGCTGGGCGAGATCGAGGCGGCGCTGGCCGCGGTCCCGGGGGTCCGCCAGGCGGTCGTCGTCGCCCGCAACGACGGCGCGGCTGCCGGCGACGCACGACTGGTCGCCTACGTCGTGGCCGAGGATCCGGAGGCGCCGCCGATGACGAGCAGCGTCCGCCGCCAGCTTCGTCGATCGCTGCCGGACTACATGGTCCCTTCGCTGGTCCTCGCGCTGGACTCGCTGCCGCTGACGCCCAACGGCAAGATCGACCGCCAAAGGTTGCCCGATCCATTGCAGGCCGCAGCGGCAGAGCCACGAGTGCGCACGCTCCCGGAGCCGGGCACGGAACAGCTGCTCGCCGACGTCTGGAAGGCCGTCCTCGGGATCGAGGACGTCCGCGCCGAGGACAACTTCTTCGAGATCGGCGGTCACTCGTTGCTGGCGCTTCGGGTCACGGCGGCGGTCGAGCGTCGGACCGGACAGCGGCTGGACCCGCGATCGATGTTCTTCCAGACCTTGAGCCAGCTGGCCGTGCAGCTCGAGGAAACGCGTGCCGTGACTGCCGCGGAGGCGCAGCCGTCGTGATTCCGCTTTTCTTCGGCACCGAGCAGCGTCCGTTGTTCGGCCTCTACGCCCCGTCCGGCGTGCGATCGCGACGCCGCGCCGTGCTGCTGTGCCCGCCTTGGGGCCAGGAATATGTCCGCGCCCATCGCTCGATGCATCAGCTGGCACGGCGGCTGAACGCGGGCGGGCATCCGGTGTTCAAGTTCGACTACTCGGGCACCGGCGACTCGTCCGGGGAAATGGTCGATGCCCGGCTGGCGCACTGGCGCGACGATATTTCCGAGGCCATCGATGAACTGCTGGATGCCAGTGGCGCGGCGAAGGTGAGCGTCGTCGGACTGCGTCTCGGTGGCGCGCTGGCGGCGGACGTGGCGCTGCGTCGGGCGGCCGACATCGACTCGCTCGTCCTCTGGGATCCGGTCTGGAACGGGCCCGCATGGCTCGGCGAGATCTCCGCGATGCGCGGCGCTGCCGGCGGACTTGCCACCAGTCGCAGCAACCTCGCCGGTGGCGGGCTCGCGGTACTCGGCTTCGCCATTGCCGACGCGCAGATCCGCGAGCTGCAAGCGGTTGCGCTGCAGCCCGTCCTCGCGCGCCTGCGCTGCCGGACGCTCGTGATCACGTCGCGCGCCGCAGAAGCGAACGAGCCGGGACCCTTGCCGGACCGCGTCGAGCGGATCCATGTCGCGGCCGACGCAGCCTGGCTCGAGGACCGCAACCTCGGCGCTGGCGCCCTTCCGACGGCACTGCTGCAGAGGATCGAACAGTGGTTGAAGTGACGTCGGTGCCGGTCGAAGCCGCTTTCAGCATCGGCAACGAGAAGCCGCTGATCGCCATCACCACGGTTGCGCCGCGACGCCGCGCGGAGGCGGGTCAGCCCTGGATCGTGCTGCTGAACGCCGGCATCATCCATCGCATCGGCCCGAACCGGCTCTACGTCCAGCTCGCGCGCCGACTTGCGAGCCGCGGACATGCGGTGCTGCGATTCGACCTCGCTGGCATCGGTGACAGCGAGCCGCCGACCCAGGTGCTGTCTTCATGGGACAGCGCACTCGCCGACATCCGGCAAGTGCTGGACTGGCTGCAACAGACGCGCGGTGCCGAGCGCTTCGTGCTCGTCGGCCTGTGCTCCGGGGCCGACCAGGCCATCGGCTATGCCGGAACGGATCCGCGCGTATGCGGTGCCGTCCTGCTCGATCCCTCGATTCCACGAACCGCCGGCCAGCGGCGCCGCGAGACGATGCGCAAGCTGCTTCGTCGCCGCAGCATTGCATCGCTGATCGCCGTCTTCGGGCGGGCCGCTCGACGCACGCTCCCGGCGCCGCGGGCCGCGGCGATGTCGATCGGGGTCGATGATCCGCGGGCCAGAGCCTATCTCGAGGCGGCGTATCGGTCGGCAGTCGAACACGCGGTCGCCCTTTACGTCGTCTGCACCAATGATCGGCCGTTTCTCGTGAACTATCGCGAGCAATTGCTCGATGCGTTTCCGCGCGTTCGCTTCGGCGAATCGCTGCGCCTCGATTTCGATTCGAAAGCCGATCACACCTTCGAGGACGAGGCCTGCCGCGCCCGTCTGATCGATGAAGTCGCCGACTGGTGCGATGGTCTGCGTGCGTCGCCGAAGACGCATTCCCGCGCCTCGTCGCAGACGCTTACAGAAGCGACAAACCCATAGGCCCGTCGCTGCAAGTAAAGGAAGTCACATCGCCAGTCTCGGGCGCCGTGATGGAATCTGCGTCGGGAACGCAAGTCATTGGAGGCTCCCGTGAAGCGGTTGTTGTCGTGGCTGATTGCATTGTTGATGGTCGCGGGGTGTACGACCCTGCCCCCTGCGCCGGTGAATGTGCCGATGAAGGACTACGCCTACCAGATCGCGCCTGGCGACCTCATCGAGGTCAGCGTCTGGCGCAACCCCGAGCTGTCGGCGAAGGTCCCGGTGCGCCCCGACGGACGGATCACGTCGCCACTCATCGAGGACATGATGGCCGCGGGCAAGTCGCCGGTCACGCTCGGTCGCGAGATCGAGGAGACGCTGAAGAAATACATCCGTGACCCGACGGTCACGGTGCTGGTCAACCAGGCGGTCGGTAGCGCCCGGCATCAGGTCCGGGTCGTCGGGCAGGCGGCCAGGCCGGCCGCGATCCCGTTCCGACAGGGGATGACGCTGCTCGACGTCATGATCACCGTCGGCGGAATCACGGACTTCGCGTCGGGCAACCGGGCCGTCCTGATCCGCCAGGCCGAGAACAACCGGCAGTACGCGGTGCGCCTCCACGACCTCCTCAAGCGAGGTGACGTTACTGCGAATGTCGAGGTCGTACCCGGGGACCTCATCATGATCCCCGAAGGGATGTTCTAGTCGGAGCCGATGATGGTCGAGGTCTGGAAAGCGATTACCTCGGCGTTGCCCGGGATCTGGAAGCACAGGCGCTGGGCGCTGCTGGTCGCGCTGCTCGTCGGGATCCTCGGCGGCACGGCGAGCGCGCTGCTCCCGAGCTCCTACGAAGCGACGGCGCGGGTGCACGTCGACACGCAGTCGATCCTGAAGCCGCTGATGGACGGTGTTGCCGTGCAGCCGAACGTCGAGCAACAGGTGGCGATGGTGGCGCGGACGCTCGTCAGCCGGCCGAACCTTCGACGCGTGATGACCGAGTCGAACCTCGACGCCAACGGATCGATCCAGACCGATTCCGACGTCGTCCTCGACGAGCTCACGCGCCGGATCAGCCTGAAGCCCGCCGGCGGGACGAACTTCTATCGGATCGAGTACCGGAACCAGTCGCAGGAGACGGCGCTGAAGGTCGTCCAGTCCATGATGACGATCTTCCTCGAGTCGACCAAGGGCAACCAGGCGAAGGACACGCGCCAGGCCCTGAAGTTCATCGAGGAGCAGATCGCGCAGTCGAAGACGCGGCTCGAGGCCACCGAGGCCGCGCTGAAGGATTTCAAGATCAAGCACTTCAATGTCATGCCGAACCTGGCGCAGGACAACCTGGTCCGGGTTGCCGAAGCGCAGAGAGAACGCCAACAGGCGCGGCTGGAACTGAACCAGGCGGTCAACGCGCGCAATGCGATCCAGCGTCGGCTCGCGAACGTACCGCCGTCGTTCTCCTCGGCCGATCCCGGGGCCGGCAGCGAGCGCGGGGTCGCCAGCGAGACCGAGACCCGCCTGCGCGCCGCCCGGAGCCGCCTCGACGAGAACCTGACGCGATTCACCGATGCACATCCCGACGTGACCAACGGTCGCAGGGTCGTCAGGGATCTCGAGAAGCAACACGAGCTGGAACGCGCGGCGATCCGGTCGGGTACCCGTCCGGCCAATGTGACGGTGATCCCGAACCGGCTCTACGAGGAGCTGTCGGTGTCGCTGTCCGACGCCGACGCCAAGGTCGCTTCGCTCACGGCACGGGTCGCGGACGCCGACCGTGCCGTCGAAGTGGCGCGCGAGCTGAGCAAGACCGTTCCCAAGGTCGAGGCCGAGTATCTGCAGCTCAACCGCGACTATGCCGCCAACAAGGCCAGCTACGAGGTGCTGATCGCGCGGCGATCCTCGGCACAGATGGCCGAGAGCATGGAGGAGACCTCGGCAGCTCGCGTATTCCGCGTGATCGACCCCCCGACGGTGTCGCCGAAGCCGGTCTGGCCCAATCGGCCCTTTCTCCTGCTGGCGACGCTGTTCGCGTCGCTGGTCGCGGGCGTCGCGGTGGCCTTTCTTGCCGACCGGATGGCGCCGTCCTACTTCGACACGGATACGCTGCGCGCCGACTTCGGTGTGCCTGTGGCTGGCCTGGTTTGTGTCGTCGATTCGAAGAAGACGCGCTGGGCCAATCGCCGGATCGCCGTCGGCTATTCGCTTGCCACCGGCGCCTACGTCATGGTCTTCATGTTCGCCATCGCCTACTTCGCCTTCGGCCGCTATCTCGAGATCGACCGGGCAGTGGCGGCCCCGGCACCCACGGGTCTGCTGACCGGAGGCACCTCACGATGAGCCTGATCGAACGGGCCGTCGCGCGACTGTCGGCTTCCGGCAGACCGTTGCCATCCTTTCAAGGGCCGGCCCTCGTGGAGGAGGGCATCGACGCAGCGGTAGCGGTGGCGCCCAACGTCGCGCCGGCCGCGCGCTCGGCACCGGCGCTGCCGCCCGACCGCTCGCTCGGCGCTCCGGTGTCACTGCCGCTCGCCCGGATGCGGGAGACCGGCCTGTTGATTCCGGCCGCGCGAGCCACGCAGACGGGACAGGAGTTCCGGCTGATCAAGGGTGCGGTGCTCGAGGCCGCGATCGGTGCGAAGTCCCGGAAGACCCCGCGCGAGCGCCGCATCGCCGTGGCCAGTGCGCTGCCGGGCGAGGGCAAGACTTTCTGCGCGATCAACCTTGCCGTGTCCATCGTCTCGTCGGGCGAGCAGCCGGTCCTGCTGATCGATGCCGACATGATCCGGCCCTCGATCGATCGCCATCTCGACGTTGGCGGGATCGGCGGCCTCGTCGACGCGATGAAGGACGAAAGCTCGGTCTTCCCGCTGATCCGTCCGACCGACATTCCTGGCCTGCACGTTCTGCCGGCCGGAGCGTCGCTGGCGCACGCCGGCGAGTACCTCGCCAGCCGACGGATCGCGCAGCTGCTCGACGCGATTTCGGCGGTCTATCCCGAGTGGATCGTCGTGCTCGACACGCCGCCGCTGCTCGCCGTCACCGAAGTGCGGTCTCTGATCAAGCACGTCGGCCAGGTCTTGCTGGTCGTCGAGGCCGGTGGCACCACGCGCCGGTCGATCCAGGCGGCGTTGGCGACGCTGCCCGAGGGTACGGATACCAGACTGGTGTTGAACAAGGCTTCGTCGCAACGCAGGCGCTATGACAATTGGTACGGCTATTGAACGAGTCTTCCAGATGCGTAGGGTCGGTGAGGCGTGGCGGGCTGCCGGTCTGTATCTGGCGGTCCTCGGTGCATCGGGATGCCTGCCCGGGGCGGTGCAGGCGCAGGTGCCGGACCAGCGCCCTGCGCCGGTACTCATCCCCGAAGCGCCGGTACTCACCCCCGAAGCGCCGATGCCGGCAATCTCCGTCGAGCCACCCGGCGTCTTTCCGCCGCCTCCCCGGCCGCCGGCAGCGGGCGACTCGAACTACGTGGCCACGGGCCCACGGGAGTCCCATCAGTTCGGCGTCGTCCTCCAGGGAATGCAGAGCGACAACGTCACGTTGCGGCCCGCCCCGGGCGAACAAAGCGGCCAGGCGGTTCAGATCGCCCCCTATGTGAATGGCTACCTGCGGACCGCGCGGTCGCGGGCCGACTACGCCGTAAAGCTCAAGGCCCTGCATACGCGAACTTCCGAGGACAGCGACAGCGCGATCTCGCCCGAGGTCAATGGCAACGGGGATCTTTCGCTGGTCGGCGATTCCCTGAGGGTTGCCGGTGTCGTCAACGTCTTGCGCGTCAACGGATCGCCGTTCGATGTGGCGCCTCAGGATCTGAGCACGATATCGGGCGACGCGGATCTCTACAAGTCGTTCGCGATCTCGCCGTACTCGCTCGGGCAGATCGGCAGTGCCGACTACGAGTTCCGATATCGCGCGCAGGTCACGGATCCCGGCGGCTCGGCAGTCGAGTCCCGGACCAACCAGGTCTCGGGCGCGCTGATGTCGCGGCGCGTGAGCAGCGTGCCGCTCGGCTGGTTCACCGATGCGAGCGTCGCACGGACCGACTTCGACGACGGCACCGATTTCACGCGGACCAGCGCCAAGGCGCTGGCACGCTACGACTTCAGCTCGACGCTGCGGACCGGCCTGGGCGTTGCCTACACCCAGATCAATGTCGTCCTCGACGAGGATGGCGACGACAGCGGATTCGGTCCGACCGCCTTCGTGACCTGGCGTCCGGACCCGCGAACGCAAATGGAAGCAAGCTTCACGGACGCCTATTACGGCAACGAGTCGTCGCTTCGCATGTCCCACCGGTCGAGCAACTGGTTGTTCGGCTTGACGTGGTCGAAGGCATTGTTGACCGGGACCGAGGCCGGCCTGCTGTACTTCGACCCGAACGTGATCTTCTCGCCGCTGGGCTCGGACGACGCGAGCGCGCAGAGCGTGCGGCAGCTGGTCGAGCGGCGGCTCTTGTCCGGTGCCGGCCAGGTGCTGGACACCGGGCAGACCGGGGCCAGCCTGGTGTACGGCAATTCGCTGATCGCGTCGCTGACCTACGAGCAGCCGCGATGGGCCGTTGCGGTGTCGGTGTACGAGCTCCGGCAGTCACCAATCGAGACGACATTGACGCAGCAGCCGTTCGATGATCTTCGGCAACGTGGCGCAAGCTTCGTCGTCAACTACCGGACGTCGCCTATCGACACGATCACCTTGAACGGACTGTATCGGACCGCCGAATCGGACGGGACCGGCCAGGAAGCCCGTCTCGCGTCGGCGACGCTCGGCTGGCGGTTCGCGATTCTGCGGCAGACGGCGGTTACGCCGATGTTGCGCGTCGCTCGCCAGTCGAGCGTCGGGCCCACGCCCAGTGCCGAATACACCGAGCACGCCATCCTCCTTGCCCTCGACCATCGATTCTGACTGATGTACGAAACCTTCTTCGGGCTCTCCGGCAAGCCCTTCCAACTCAATCCGGATCCGGAGTTCTATTTCGCCAGCAAAGGGCACAAGCGCGCCCGTGCCTACCTCGAGT
>JBEVJQ010000205.1:0-9524 GCA_040510055.1 Burkholderiaceae bacterium
GGGCACATGGCTCGATCCCTTGCGCCCGGCATGGCCGAGCTGGATGCCGATGGGCGAACGCCGCGCAGGATTCAGCCCGCGCAGTACCGCCAGCAGCCGGGCCAGCGCCTCCTCGCAGGTGTCGTCGTAGAGGCCGAGGCAGCCCGGCGTCGGCCATTGCGAGTTGCCCCAGGTGGACGGTGTGCCAGGGTTGCGCGACGCCGTCGACGGCCGAGTA
Organism: Burkholderiaceae bacterium; assembly: GCA_040510055.1. Lineage (GTDB taxonomy): Bacteria > Pseudomonadota > Gammaproteobacteria > Burkholderiales > Burkholderiaceae_E > Lautropia. The sequence continues at coordinate 218 of JBEVJQ010000205.1, forward strand.
CTGGCACATCGGCGAGACGACGGCGCGGTTGGGCAGGGTGAGCTCACGAAGGGTCAGGGGCTGGAACAGGTAGGACATGGTCGCGTCGGTGACAGTCGGGGTGATCCGCGGCGCGCGGGCTGGTACGCTTGCGGCCGGGGCGAGGCTCGCCGACCGGTGGCGAGCGCGGCCATTGTCGCATCGGACAGCGACGAGGAGGGCGGACCATGAAACGCTTATCCGGAGCCGCGGCAGCGGTCGCCTGGGCCACGCTGCTGACCGTGCCCGGCGCAGCGGCGCAGCCCGCGGCGCCAGCTGCCCCGTCAGCGCAATCGGCTGCCGGCGGCTATCCGGCGCGCACCGTGACCATCATCGTCCCGTTCGGCGCCGGCGGATCGGCCGATGTCTTCGCGCGCGCCATCGCGCAGCGCCTGTCGCACGATTCCGGCCATCCGTTCGTGGTCGAGAACCGTCCCGGCGCGGGGGCCGTCATTGGTACGCAGGCGGTCGCCAAGGCTGCGCCCGATGGCTACACGCTGCTGATGATGTCGAACACTCAGACCGTCAACGAGACGCTGTTGCGCAACAAGCCGTACCAGCTGCTGCGCGACTTCGTCCCCGTTGCGCCGGTCAACGAGGCCCCGCTGGTGCTGGTGACGCGAGCCGACCTTGGGGTCGGCTCGCTTGCCGAACTGCTGAAGCGCGCCAAGGTCAGTCCCGGCAAGCTGACCTACGCATCGTCCGGGACCGGCACGCCGTACCACATGGCTGGCGAACTGTTCAAGAGCATGGCCGGCGTCAGCATCCTGCACATCCCCTATCGCAGCAGCGGCGGCGCCCGAACCGACGTCATCGGGGGCCAGGTCGACATGATGTTCGATGCCGTGGCGACGATGACCGAGATGATCACGGCCGGCCGCGTCCGGGCGCTCGCCACGACCGGCGGGGACCGGTCATCGGTCCTGCCCGCGCTGCCGACGATGGCCGAGCAGGGGCTGCCGCGGTACTCGGCGACCCTGTGGTTGGGCATCCTGGCGCCGAAGGGTACGCCCGCGGCGATCGTCGACTGGCTGAACGCCAGCATCGCGCGGATCGTCCGCGAAGCGGCGCCAAGCCCGGCCTGGGCCGGCAGCGGCGTCAACCCGCTGACGATGTCGCCGGTCGACTTCGGCCGCTACCTCGAGCGCGACATCGCCAAGTGGCGGCGCGTGATCGAGTCGGCGAATATCAAGGCCGAATGAGCCGCCACCGCGCGTCGTCGTAGTCGCCCGACGACACAGGGCCGGCGCGCGGACAACTGACCCGGCGATGCAAGAGGCAAGCCAGTGAGTGCATCATCGATCGACTGTTTCGTCCTCAGTGGCGGGGCCGCGCAGGCTGTCGTGACGGCTGTGCAACCGGCGTTCGAGTCGAGCCACGGCTGCCGCCTCGTGGCCGAGTTCGGCGCCGTCGGGACGATGCGTGACCGGCTGCTGGGCGGCGCGCCATGCGACCTGTTGGTGTTGACCGAGCCGCTGATCGCCGCGCTGGCACGCGATGGTCGCGTCGACGCCGAGACCGCGCGCCCGCTCGGCAGCGTCGCCACCGGGATCGCCGTCACCGCTGCCTCGTCGGCGCAGCCGGTGACCAACGGCGCGGCGCTCGCCGCGTTGCTGCAGGCGGCCACGGCGCTCTACGTCCCGGACCTGCAGCAATCGACCGCCGGCATCCATATCGCCGCAATGCTCGAGGAGCTGGGGTTGCGGCAGACGCTGGCAGCTCGCACCCGGGAGTTCCCGAACGGCGCCACGGCGATGCGCGAACTCGGCCGCGATGCCGGTGCCGGCGCGGTCGGCATCACCCAGGTAACCGAGATCCTGTTCACCGACGGCGTGCGGCTGCTCGGCGAACTGCCGGCCGAGCACGCGTTGCGGACCATCTACACCGCCGCCATCGCCCGCAGCGCTGGCCATCGGGATCTGGCCGCGCGATTGGTCGAAGCGCTGACCGGTCCTGGATCGGACGCATTACGGCGGCGCTCGGGGTTCGATCTCGGGGCTGGCTCCGGATCGTCCCGCCGATAGGCATCGAGGGGGAGGCGTAGCGTCAGAGCACGCGCTTGCGGACGGCACTCACCACGATCTCGGCCACGACGACGATCACGAAGATCGAGATCAGCACCAACGCAACCCGGTCCCACTGGAACAGGTTCAACGCCGTGTCGAGTGCCATCCCGATCCCGCCCGCACCGACCAGGCCCAGTACCGCCGATTCGCGGACGTTGATGTCCCAGCGCAGCAACGCGATCGACCAGAATGCCGGCCGGATCGCGGGCCAGTAGCCGTACCAGAGCTTCGCGCCTTCGGTCGCGCCGGTCGCCGTCAACGCCTCGATCGGCCCCGGCGCGGCTTCCTCGAGCGCTTCGCCGATCAGCTTGCCGACGAACCCGACCGAACGGAACGCGATCGCCAGTGTTCCGGCCAACGCCCCCGGTCCGAAAATCGCGACGAACAGCAGCGCCCAGACCAGGGAATTGACCGATCGGCTCGAGACCAACACCAGTCGCGCGATGAAGTTGAGCAGCCGGCTCGGGGTGACGTTGGCAGCGACCATCACGCCGAACGGCAGGGCCATCGCGACCGCCAGCAGCGTCCCGAGCGAGGCGATGTGCAGCGTCTCGACCAGCGCGGCGTGGACACCGTCGGGATAGAACGACCAGGCGATCGGCCACATCCGGACCAGCATGTCGGTGATCTGCTCGGGTGCATCGAGCATGAACTCCGGGATGACCTCGATCGTCCGCAGCGACTGGACGGCCGCCGCGACGATGACCAGCCAGATGGCGAACCGGGCGAGACGCTCGGCGCGCGTATGGCGCTCCCAGGTGGAGCGCCCGTCGATCACCGCCGATCCTCGATGTACACCGACCGTACGAGTTGCGCCAGCACTTCGCCGATCATGATGATCACGATGATCGTGATCAGGATCGCCAGCACGAAGTCGTAGTCGAAGCGCTGGAAGGCCGAGAACAGCGTCCCGCCGACACCGCCGGCGCCGACGATCCCGACCATCGTGGAGTTGCGCAGGTTCGAGTCGAGCTGGTAAGTGGAGAAGCCGACGAAGCGGCCGATGACCTGCGGGACGACGCCGAACGTGATCACGTTGAAGAACGAGGCGCCGGTGGCGCGGACGGCCTCGACCTGCTTCATCGAGATCTCCTCGATCGCCTCGGTGAACAATTTGCCGACGAAGCCGACCGAGGCGACCGCGAGCGAGAGGATCCCGGCCAGCGCGCCGAAGCCCACGGCCTTGACGAACAGGATCGCGACGATGACGGGATGGAGCGCGCGACACAGCGATACCAGCGCGCGGACCGGCCAGGTGACCCAGGGCGGCATCAGGTTCCTTGCGCCCAGTACGCCCAGCGGCAACGACAGCCCGATGCCGATCACCGACGCCAGCACCGCCATCTGCAGGCTCTCGCCGATGCCCTTGAGCAGCACGTCCCAGCGCTCGAAGTCCGGCGGGAACATCCGCGTCAGAAAGCGCGCACCCGTGCCGAGGCCGGTCTGGAACCGTTCCCAGGTGAAGTCGAGCCGGGACGCGGCATAGAAGGCGTAGACGAACAGCGCGATCGCGACGGCGCGGGTACCGGCCGACACCCGAAACGGCCGGCTGCCGATCGTCGCGCCGAACGGACGCGCGCCAGGCCCGGAATGCCCCGAAGGCTCGGTCATGCGGCGTCCAGCCAGCTCTCGCCGCCGTAGATCCCGACAAGGGTCGCGTCATCGAGCCCGCTACCGGTGCCGTCGAAGACGACGTTGCCCTCCGACATGCCGATGATCCGGTCGGCGAAGCGTCGGGCCAGTTCGACGTCGTGCATGTTGACCAGCACCGGAATCGACCGCGCGCGGCCCTGGTCGCGCAGCAAGGTCATGATCTCGACCGACGTCTTCGGGTCGAGCGACGACGTCGGCTCGTCGGCCAGCATCAGCGTCGGTTGCTGCATCAGCGCCCGGGCGATCCCGACCCGTTGGCGCTGGCCACCGGACAAGGCGTCGGCGCGACGATCGACGTGGTCGGCCAGTCCCACCGTCGTCAGCAAGTCCAGGGCGCGCTCGATATCGGCCGGGGGAAAGCGCCGGCGCCACGCCTGAAAGCTGCCGACATAGCCGAGCCGGCCGGTCAGCAGGTTTTCCATCACCGTCAGCCGTTCGACCAGGTTGTATTCCTGGAACACCATGCCGATGTTGCGCCGGGCCGCGCGCAACGCCGTCCGGCCCAGGCCGGTCAACTCGAGTCCGTCGAGCGTGATCCGGCCCGACGTCGGTTCGACCAGTCGATTGATGCAGCGGATCAGCGTCGACTTGCCGGTGCCCGACGGACCGATGATGGCCGTGAGCCCGGTCCCTTCGATCCGCAGGTCGATGCCCTTGAGCACCGGCCGGTCGCGTTGGTAGGCCTTGACCAGCCGGTCGATGACGAGTGTCACGCGCGGCCTGCCGTTACCCGAGCCGTTACTTCTTCTTCGCCGCTTCCTTGGCCGTTTCCTGCTCGTACTGCGCCCGGTTGAACGACTGGCCCGCGGCCTCGGAGACCTTGCGGACGACGGCCCAGTCCTTCTGGTACTCGATCGGGAAGAAGCGGTCGGCGCCGGCGAACGCTTTTTTCATCTCCTCGGGGAAGCGGTAGTCGTAGAAGCACGACAGGATCTTCTTCGACAGCGCTGGCTCGAGATCGTGGGCGATGGCGAACGACGAGGTCGGGAACTTGGGACTGCGGTAGATCACGCGGAAGTTGTCGAGCTTGACCTGGCCGCGTTCTGCCATCCGCTCGAATACGTCCGAGGCGACGGCTGCCGCGTCGTAGTCGCCGCCGTCGACGCCCATGACCGACTGATCGTGCTTGCCCGAGAACAGGACCTTGTAGTCCTTCTCCGGCGCCAGTCCCTCGGCCGGGAACAGCGCCATCGGCGCCATGTGGCCGGAGTTCGACGACGGCGCCGTGTGGGCCACGCGCTTGCCCTTCAAGTCGGCCAGCTTCTGGAACGGGCTGTCCTTCTTGACGATCACGATCAGGTTGTAGCCCTGGTACTCCTTCTCGCCGCCCTTGACGGCGAACGGGATCGCGCCGGCAATGTTGACCGCGAATGCCGTCGGTCCGGTCGAGAAGCCGCCGACGTGCAGTCGCCCCGAGCGCATCGCCTCGATCTCGGCGGCGTTGCTCTGGACCTGGAAGAACACCACGCGCTTGCCGCTGCACTGCGCCAGGTGCTTGGTGAACGGGTCGAAGACCTTCTCGTAGACCGCCGGATCCTCGACCGGCGTATAGGTGAAGACCAGCGTCGACGGGTTCTTCAGTTTCTTCGGGTCGGTGGGGACGTCGGCCACGAGGTCCTTGTTCGCATCGCAATATTGGACGTCGAGGTCACCGCGGTTGGCGCAGTTGTCCTGGGCCCATGTCACGGGTGCGGCAAGCAGCGCACCGCACGTCAGCAGCGTGGACGCGAACAGGGAAAGGCGCGAGGGCATACATGTCTCCGGAAGGACATGCCCGCCGGGGACATCGCCCGGACGGTGCACGAAAAGGCAACGGACTCGGCCGGGTCGGCCAGCGGCGGACGAGACGCCGATGCGACGGCTCCGGTACGATGTTCAGTATAGCGGGGCGCATGCCCGCCGCAGCGGCCCTACCGTCGGGCCTTCAGTCACGTCGCGCCTCGTCGGCGGGCGCCGAACGTCAATGCCTGCTGGCGTGGTCCCGACCGTCGCCAGGGGCGACGGCAGCATAGGGGGATCGGGATGGCCGGGCACCTGGATTCGTCGGCACGCGGCACGTCGCGACGGTCTCCGATCATCGCGGCATGGGCCATCGTCGGCCTCGTTGCCGCCGCCATCGTGCCGGGGCCGGCCATGGCCATGGCCCAGGACCAGCGGCCGGCAGCCGATGTCGGCGGCTACCCGGCGCGGCCGGTCAAGCTCGTCGTCAACTTCCAGGCCGGCGGTCCGCTCGACACGCTGGCGCGGGTGCTGGCCGAGAAGCTGGCGGCGCGACTCGGCCAGCCGTTCGTGGTCGAGAACAAACCGGGGGCCGGCGGGAACATCGGCGCCGAATCGGTCGCCAAGGGGGCAGCCGACGGCTACGCGCTGCTGATGACGATCGACACGGCGGTCACGATCAATCCGTCGCTGTACAAGCCCTTGCCATTCCGGGTCGACGAACTCAGGCCGCTCGCCATCCTGTCGTCGTCGGGCTTGATGATCGGTGCTCGCAGCGACCTCGGTGTCCGCGACCTTGCGGGGTTGCTGGCCAAAGGCAAGGCCGGAGCGCTCAACTTCTCGTCGGCGGGCAACGGCAGCCCCGGTCACATCGCCTCGACCATCCTGCAGACGGCCACGGGGATCGGCGCCAGCATGGTCTCGTACCGCGGCAACGCCCCGGCAGTGATGGCCGTCGCCTCGGGCGAGGTCGATGCCGGCGTGCTGGCCACGCCCGGAATGCTGCCGCAGGTCAAGGCCGGCAAGATCGTCCCGATCGCCGTCACCAGTCCGCAGCGCTCGCCGCTGGCCCCGCAGACCCCGACCGTGGCCGAGAGCGGGCTGCCGGAACTGGGGTTTGAGGTGCTCTATCTGCTGATGGTGCCGGCGGCGACGCCGGCACCGATCGCCGAGCGACTGCGGCAAGCGACCACGGCGGCGCTGGCCGAGGCCGACGTCCAGGCACGGTTGACGACGCTGGACATGAACCGTGACGGCGCCACCGGCGCGGCGGCCGAACAGCGGCTGGCCGCGTTGAGGGCGCGCTACGCGAGGATCGTCGAGCAGACCGGGATGAAGCTCGAGTAGGAGTCGCGGTCGCAGTCGCGGTCGCAGTCGCAGTCGCAGTCGCAGTCGCAGTCGCCATCGCCGTCGCCGTCGCCGTTGTCAGAGCCGCATCGGATCCGGACCGCCTTCCGGCCCGAGCCAGGTCCGCGCGTACGCCTGGCGCGCCGCCTTCTCGCCGCGCGCGTCACCCTTCTTCCGATACACCTCGGCAAGGCCGGCCAGCGCCCAGCCGTTGTTGGGTACGCGCCCGAGCGAGTCGCGGAACGCCTGCTCGGCGTCGCCGAGCCGACCTTGGCGCAGTCTCACCGAACCCAGCGACTGGCGCACCGGGTAGTACCAGTACGGCGGCTCCATGTACGACAGTCGATCCTGGATCGCGATCGCGTCTTCGTATGCCTTGGCTGCGGCGTCGAGATCACCGCTGGAATCGGCCAGCCGACCGGTCGCGACGTGACGAGCGGTCTGAACGATCTCCTTGGCCGGAACTGCCCATGCCTCGAACGGCTTGAAGTCACCCGACGTTTCGATCGCCGCCAGCGCATCGATCTCGCGCTGCGCGCCGCTCGCGTCCCGTTTCGCGGCGAACGCGACGGCGCGCGCGTAGTGGTAGGTCGCCTTGACCAGCAGCAGGTCGTCCGCCGGTTGCGACAGCGCGAGCACGATATCCGGATCGGCGAACTGCGCGTGCGTCGTGTACGGCGCGGCCTTGACCGGTTCGAGGATGGCGAACTGCTTTGCGACCTCTCCCGGTACTGCGGCGTCGAGCTTCGCCGCTGCGTCGAGTGCCGTCTTGCCGTCGCCGCCCATCTGCGCAGAAACCATCACGAAGTGAATGTTGTGCGGGTAGTACGCCGAGCGGTAGAGCGGGTCCGATGGCGACGTCGCGAAATAGCGCTCGTCGACCGCGATCGCTGTCTTGTTGGCAGCGAGCGACTCGCGGTACAGGCCGACGCGAAAGTAGATATGTGCCGGCATGTGGACGATATGCCCGGCTCCGGGCATCTGACTGGCCAGCCGCCGCGCCTGCGGCATCGCCTTCTCGGGCTGCGCCGACGCCTCGACCGCATGGATATACAGATGCATCGCGCCCGGGTGGTCGGGATTGCGCGCGAGCGCCGTTTCGAGCGCGCGCACGATGGCGGCTCCGCGGCCCTTCGGCTTCGTTCCGGCCGCTTCCCAGTAGTCCCACGGCTGCGTGTCCATCGCAGCCTCTGCGAACAGCGTCTGGATCGTGGCGTCGGACGGGAAACGCTTCGCCACCACTTGCATCGCGTCGGCGTATGCCGCGTCGAGCGCCGCGCGGTCGGCGTCGGCGGTGGCCGAATAGCGCTTGGCCAAGGCCTCGATCAACGCCCGCTCCTTCTTCGTTGCCTTGTCCTTCAACGCCATCGCCTTGGCCAGCGCGACCAGGGCTGGCGCGTTGGCCTCCGGAATCATCGGTGCATTGATATTGGGGCCGAGCGCGAGTGCCTCGCCCCAGAAGCACATGGCGCAGGCTTCATCGAGCTTCTGCGCCTGCTGGAACGCGCGTTGCGCTTCGGCATGGTTGAAGCCGAACCCCAGGCGCAGTCCCTGGTCGAAGTAGGCCTGCGCCCTGGTGCTGTTGGTCGTGACCTTGAAGCTCAGCTTGCCGAGGTTTCGATAGAGCGGCACGTCGCCCGTGGCGGCCTGCATCGGAGCGGGTTGGAACGGTGCAGTTTCGGTCTTGGCCGCGGCCAGCATCTGCAGCAGTGCCGGTGGGCCTGTCCGAGCCGGGCCGCAGGTGCTGCCCGGTTCGGACAGCAGCGGATCGAAATAGCTGCCGCCGGACAGCGCGTCCGCGTCGACCCGATCGGCGCCGGCGAGTGGCATCGCGGCGGCCAGGCCGCCCGCGGCAACGATGACAGCGACACGACGGAGAGTATCTCGTCCATTCGACGTCATGGCGTTCTCCTTGTGGACTGCGCAGGGCACGCCGACTGAAATGGCTCGAACGGCCGGGTGGAGGAACCTGGTCTCGAGCGCCAATTGCTGATGAACAGTCAGCCGTGCAACTGCGGCGGACTGACGGTAACTGCGCAGCGGCCGGATGTCGATTGGCGAAAATCAGGATCTTCCCCGGACGCTCGGCATTGAACGCCAAGACTCTGCGCCCCCGAGGCGCCCGCGAGTTACGGCCGTCAGGTTGCAGTCGGTGAGCAACCGTGGGCAGCCGGCGGGCAGCGGGCCGACAGCGGGCCGGCAGCGGGCCGGCAGCGGGGCGCGCGCTCAGCGGCCGAGCAATCCCTTCAACGTCTCCCCGAGCCGCTCGCGCGCCTTGTCCTTCGCCCGCTCGACGCTCTCATCTGTCTTCAGTTGCTCCTTCAGTTCGGCAGCGGCGCGCGACTTCAGGGCTTCGCGACCGGCGCTGGCCCAGTCGATCTGCCACGACGGGCCATCGAGCGGCCCGGTCAACCGCACCGGGATCGTGACACCGCGCAGACTCTCCAGTTCCTTTCCGCCCTGACCGCCACTGGTACCGACGACCGAAGCCCTGACCGTGTAGT
>JBEVJQ010000206.1:0-2897 GCA_040510055.1 Burkholderiaceae bacterium
TGGCTGCGAGGTCCTCTCTGGCGATCGGGCAGTGCTCGCGATCGCCGACGTTGTTCGCGAGCTGGCCGAGCAGTACACGGTCAGCGAGTGCAGCTTCGATCCCTGGAGGGCGGGGCAGATCGGCCAGGAACTGGAGCAGCGCGGGATCAGGGTCTCGGCCTTCCCCCAGCACGACGCGAGGATGATCCCGGCCTCGCAGCGGCTGTATGACGCGATCATCGAGCGCCGGCTCGTGCACCCGGATGACCCACGGCTGAACGCCCACGTCGCCGCTGCCGTTGCTCGACACGGCCGGCGCGGGTGGCGGATCGACCGGGCCAACCGCAGCGACAAGATCGACGCCGTGGTCGCGCTCTGCATGGCCCTCGACCGGATCGAGAACCAGCCCGAGCCGACTCGCCTCGTGGGTTGGCTGTGAAGCGACCCTGCCTCGCTTGCGGGATGCTGACGGAGGGCTCCTTCTGCGCCGCCCATCGCCCAGCGCGCCTGCGTGGCCGTCAGCTTGCCACGCTCCGGGCCCGGGTGTTCGCCTGCTACGGCCGCCGCTGTGACGACTGCGGCCGCTCAGACCTGCCGCTGGCGGTCCACCACGTCAACTCTGACCCGACTGACAACCGGCTCTCCAACACGATCCCACTCTGCCGCGATTGCCACCACAAGGCGACGTTTCCGGGCATCTGAACTGATGATCCGGGGAGGGGCGAGCGCGCGGAGCGCGGGGCGGTACCGGCTACGGAGCCGAATCAGTGCTGTCCCCGGTCGCCGCGCGCCGGGCGCGCCACGATCATCGGTGGCGCAATCACCGTGGGAAGGGAACCAATGAGACTGAGACTGATCGTGATCGGATTGGCGGTTGCCGGGGTCATGTCCTTCGGCGTGTTCGCCGCCGGATGCGGCAGCGACGACGAGGCCTCGAGCACGCCCGCGGCCTCCTCCGACGAGGCGACCGAGGAGCCGGCCGAAGAAGAGTCCGCCACGACCGCCACCCCGGCGGCCGGCGGCGAGACGCTTAAGATCGAGATGGGCGAGTTCTATTTCAAGCCAGCGGACGTCACGGCGAAGGCCGGCACGATTACGATCGAGGCCCCCAACGTCGGCAACGCTCCGCACGAGCTCGTTCTGGCGAAGACCAATGACGATCCCGCCAAGCTTCCGACGGCTTCGGACGGCAGCGTCGACGAGGACAGCCTCGACGTTCCCGGTGAGGTCGAGGAGGTCGAGGCCGGCGCCGACGGCACGGTCACGCTCGACCTGCAGGCCGGCAGGTACGCGATGTTCTGCAACCTGCCCGGCCATTACCAGGGCGGCATGTACGGCAGCCTGACCATCAAGTAGTCGAGTAAAGGCTCAGTGCGATCGACTCGCGTCCTCGCGCGACCTGCGAGGGCCGATACGGCGTTTTTGGCGGGCGCAGTGCAGGGGTGAACCGTTCAACGCCCTCTAAGAAATCTGCCCCACCGGTCTAATGGTTCCGGATTGCGCGAGCCGGGCGGGTGTCGCCCGCACAAGCACCTCGCCTGGCCGTCACGACCCCTGAGACGGTCTTCCTGATGGCGCGCGCCGGTCAAGCGGCTCTGGCTGTCGTCCCGCCTTCGCGAAGTAGTACGAGCGCGATCATGATCGCCGCGATGGCATCTGGCCACCACCAATCGAACGCCTGGCTGAGCCCGAACCCGATCAGGGCTGCCGCCGCTAGCGCCGCCCCAGCGCCGCTCAAGACGCCATCCGCCCTCAACGCTCGGCTATCGAGCGCGTCGCCAAGCTGGATTTTCGCAACCGAGAGTACGGGCAGAACCAGCATCGAAGCGGTGGCGAGCCCGATTCCGAGCGCGGACGCCTCCGGGCCCGACATTTCGGCAAGCGCCATGAGCGCACGAGCGGCCACATAGAAGGCGATCAACACGAGAGCGCCGCCGACTAACTGGGAGGCACGCCGTTCGAGCTCGTGCGACGGCCGGACTCCTACGCGCTCGTGTCGAAATCGCCACACAAGCACGGTTGATGCCACGCCGTCCAGCAACGAATTGAGGCCGACGCCGACCAGTGCGGTCGAATCGACCGACAAACCGACCGCGACCGAACTGCCACCGACCAGCAGCGACCAGACCACGGACGCGACCGACCAACGCATCGCGGCCAGCGTTAGGTCATGTCGGCCGGCTGCGCCGGCCCGAATCACTGTCACGTCGCTCTGTTGCTGGTGACCCGATCGGCCCAACCGAAGTCAGGCAAGGGCGCGTCGAAGTACGCGGAGACCCGGAGGGCAGCATCTGCGGCTTGGATCGTGTTCGCCAGACGGTCAAGTTCGCCACGTGTCTCGGGCTGGAAGAACAACGGTCCGCGCCCATCGAACGCCAGTTGAAAAGCGATAGCCAGCCCCTGCGTTCGGGGGTTCTCAAGGGTGGCCACCGACGTCGCCAGAGCGAGTAGCTGCTCGCGGCAGCAACGAATCGCCACGCGGCTCAGAGGCGCTTGCGGAGTCAGGTGACGGACAGGCCGACGGGCGTCCGCCGCGGCCCGGTTGAGGGCGTAGGCAATGCGACAACGGACGCGCGCTCGGTGGAGGTGGTCAGCCCGCAGCTGATGGCCGGGACTGGCCGATGGTCGGACCCCATCAGCGAGGTCAGCGTCGAGGCGTGGGGCGTGCACATGGGCAAGCCACCGCGCGCCAATTCCGAACCCGAGTCGCTCTGCAAGGGGGCCGGGGGGAGTCATTGGGGGCCTTTCGTCGCACGTCGCTATGACGCCGACCAGACTTCCCGGCACGCCCCAGACCAGAATACAGCTCCCAGCCGACTGGCGTGAGCGAAATCCGTGCCGGGGGCCTGTCCCAATGCGCCTACAACCGGCTATGGACCAAAAAGCGACCGAACGGCGCGCGCGCCGGTCACTGTGGC
>JBEVJQ010000207.1:0-2667 GCA_040510055.1 Burkholderiaceae bacterium
GTGATGACAGTTGTGGGCGTGGTGAGATCGTCATTACGGTGACGAATGGTGACGCTCGCTACTCCGCGGCGATTTCGTGCCGCGCGGCAGTCCCGATCTCCTCGTTATCCTGCCGCGGCAGCCCGGCGAACCGGCGCAAGGCCTCGGCCATCTGCACGCGCGCGCTGACGCCGGTGACGACGACGTCGACCATGGTCAGCGACGAATGAATGTGGCCGCGCGCCTTCAGTTGCTCGACCGGCACGCCGGCGCCAGCCAGCGCTTCGGCGTAAGCGACGCCCTCGTCGCGCAGCGGATCGAACTCGCAGGTCGCGATGAATGCCGGCGGCAGGCCCTCGAGCTTGCCGCGCAACGGCGAGACCCGCGGATCGGTCCGGTCGGCCGGCGAACAATACAAGTCCCAGAACCAGTACATCAGCGAGCGCGTCAGGAAATAGCCCGTCGCATTGTCGGTATAGGAAGGACGGTCGAACGAGCAGTCGGTGACCGGACACACCAGCAGCTGCCCCGAGATTTGCGGGCCGCCGCGCTCGCGCGCCAGCTGGCAGGTGACGGCGGCGACGTTGCCGCCGGCGCTCCAGCCCGCCACCATCACCGGTGCCGGCGTGCCGCCGAGCTCGGCCGCATGCTCCGCAACCCACCGCGTCGCCGCGTAGGCATCCTCGGCCGCCGCCGGGAAACGGTGTTCCGGCGCATGGCGGTAGCCGACGCTAACGAAGATCATGCCGCTGCGCCGGCACAGGTCGCGGCAGAACGGTTCGTCCGATTGCTCGTCACCCAGCACCCAGCCGCCGCCATGGAAATAGACCACGACCGGATGCGGTCCTGGCGTCGCCGGCCGATAGAGACGGTAGGGCAGCGGACCGTCGGCGCCGGAGAGCGTGCCGTCGACAATTTCGCCGACCGGGCGGCCGGCAGGACGCGCGGCATTGAATTCCGCCAGGAAGGCGCGCGCACCCGCGGCTCCGAACGATTCCAGCGGCGGCAGATTCATCTCCGCCAGCATGTTCAGAACCAGCCGCACGTCCGGCTGCAGGCGAACGATCTCGCCGTCGTTGCATTGCCCGGCAGCGCCGGGGCCGCCGAGCCTGAAACCGAGCATGCCGCGGCTGACGACCTCGTTGCAGATGCTGCGGTAGGGACCGACGCCGCCGGTATAGGGCATCACGCCCTGCGCCTTTCCGGGAACGTTGGCGCCGGTGTACCAGGTGTTCGCCAGCCGGTGCAGCGTCAGCGATGCACAGTCGGCCATGTGTTGCGCCCAGCCGGCCTGCGCCGTTTCGGTCGCCTCGATGGTCGAGAGGCCCGCCTCGCGCATCGCGATCAGGCGGTCGACCACCCAGTCCGCGTGCTGCTCGATCGACACCGCCATGTTCGACAGCACCGACGGGCTGCCCGGGCCGGTGATCATGAACAGGTTCGGGAAGCCCGCCACGGTAAGCCCGAGATAGGTTTGCGGGCCGTTGGCCCAGACGTCAGACAGCGATTTTCCGCCGCGGCCGGTGATCGGATGCACCGCCATGATCGCTCCGGTCATGGCGTCGAAGCCGGTGGCGAACACGATGACATCGACGTCGAACGTGCGCTTGCCGGTCTTGATGCCGGAGGCGGTGATCGCTGTGATCGGCTCCTGCCGCAGATTGACCAGCGTGACGTTGGGACGGTTGAAGGTGGCGTAGTAGTTGGTATCGAGGCAGGGACGCTTGGCCCCGAACGGATGGTCGTAAGGGCTCAGCGCTGCCGCTGTTTCCGGGTCCTTGACGATGGCGCGGATTTTCTCGCGGATCAGTTCGCCGACCAGCGCGTTGCCCTCGACGTCGACGGCCTGGTCGGCCCACAACTGGGTCAGGATGTAGACGAGGTCGCCGGCGGCCCACGCCTGCTCGAACCGCTCACGGCGCTCGGCATCGCTCAGCTGCCAGCTCACCGCCATCTGTTGCGGCCACGGTACCCCTGCCAGCGACCAGCGGGCCTGCTCACGGTAGCCGGCGCGATCGCTCTCCAGCATGCCCAGGCGATCCGCCGGCGCCGGACCATTGTGGGCGGGCAGCGCGAAGTTCGGGGTGCGCTGGAACACGGTCAGATGGGCCGCCTGCTCGGCAATCATGGGGATCGACTGGATTCCGGATGAGCCGGTGCCGATAACCGCGACGCGCTTGCCGGCGAGTTTCACTTCCTGATGCGGCCAGCGGCCGGTGACATAGACCTCGCCCTTGAAATCGCTGACGCCATCGATCTCCGGCGGTTTTGGCGCGGACAGGCAGCCGGTCGCCATGATGTAGTGGCGGCAGGATACGGTCGCGCCGCTGTCGGTCGTCAGCAGCCAGCGTTCTGCCACGTCATCCCAGGTCGCCGCCGTGATTTTCGTGCCAAAGCGGATGTCGCGCCTGAGATCATAGCGGTCGGCGACGAAGCCGAGGTAGCGCAGGATTTCGGGCTGGGTTGCGTATTTCTCCGACCATTGCCATACGCTCTCCAGCTCCGGATCGAAAGTGTAGCTGTAGTCGATGGTCTGGATCGCAGCGTGCGCCGGGATATCGGTTCCAGTACCAGGTGCCGCCGACGTCGCCGGCTTCCTCCAGCACCATTGTCGTGAAGCCGGCCTTGCGCAACCGATGCAGAAGGTAAAGGCCGGCAAATCCGGCACCGACCACCGCGACGTCGATC